>JAPOYD010000102.1 GCA_026706735.1 Nitrospinota bacterium
CTGGTTATGGCATAAAAGTCGCTGTTTTGCCATGCTTTCTCGCCACGTTCTTGACGATGTATTTGTATTTCATCAGCTTATCCGCCGTGGTTACCAGGGTATCGAATCGAATATCGATTTCACACTGCCCGGCGGAAGCAACTTCGTGGTGGTGAACTTCACACTCAACACCACACTCCAGCATTGCCAGCATCATCTCTGAACGAACATCCTGGAGCGTGTCGTTGGGCGGCACGGGGAAATAGCCCTCTTTATAGCGGTTTTTATGGCCGAGGTTGGGATCTTCATTAGCACCCGTGTTCCAAGCAGCCTCACATGAATCAACTTCGTAGAAAGCATGGTTTTCCGAACCGGAATAGCGCACATCGTCGAACACGAAAAATTCGGCTTCGGGGCCGAAGTAAGCGACATCACCTATACCTGTAGACTTCATGTATTGTTCCGCTTTAATCGCAACGTGGCGAGGGTCGCGATCGTAGAGTTCGAGCGTAACCGGATCCTTGATGTCACAGATAAGAACCAGGGTTGGAATTTTCATGAACGGATCGATAAAAGCGGTCGTTGGATCCGGAATAAGAAGCATGTCGCTCTGATCGATACTTTGAAATCCCCGGATGCTCGAGCCGTCGAAGCCGACACCTTCTTCGAAGGTATCCTCATCGAGCGTACCGATGTGCGCTGAAAAATGCTGCCACATACCAGGCATATCTATGAAACGATAGTCAACCATTTTGGCGCCACTTTCCTTAGCCAGCTTCAAGACATCTTCAACCATCTGTTACACCTCCATGCGGAATTGCGGTTTTGCGAGAAATTTTCGACACAAAACCAGGATTTGTTCAGCCTCTCAGGCTTTGCTATTACACTATGGCGCCAATCGGACGCCCTTCCTCGAGAATTTCGCTTAGATTCACACATAACTCTTTGAGTCTGCTTTGGTCTTTGATTTTTTCACCGTTATCGTCCGTAATATAGAAAGCATCCACAGCGCATTGACCCTCTGTTGTGATTTTAGCCCGGGAGATAGATATTCCTTCATGCGCAAAGAATTGTGCAATTTGTGCCAAAAGGCCGTGTCTATCTGGCGCAACGACTTCCAAAACCGTCGCATCCTCACTCGCAGACTGATCAAATTCTACCAGGACCGGCAAATCGAACGACATCCGTTTTTTTAATCGCAAATATTTTTTACTTCGACCCAGAAATTCCAATAATTCCAGTTCACTCGACAGCAACCGCTCCAGCGATTTGCGAAATTTGTTCCAAAGACCTTCATCCACGACGGCTTTTCCCTCGGAATCTACGACCTCAAAAGTATCTATCACCAAACCATCTTCGCGTGTATATACTTTCGCGTCCAAAATGTTTAGTTCGTACACAGCAAACGCGCCTGCGATAAGTGCGAACAAACCGAGTTGGTCCTTGCACAACAATGTCAAGAGTGTATTTCCCCGTCTCCTGCGATGCGTGATATCGATTTCGCATATCGCTTCATCTGAAAGACGGACCCCAAGTTCGATGTGGCGCAGGATGTCTTGAGGTGGAGTCCCGGTACGATATCTGTCCGGCATGGATTCCATGTGCCCGGCGATTTCTTCGCGCCCTATCCGGCTTCCTCCAGCCCTCGCCTCCAAACTCACCTGCTCTACGATGTCTTCCGTACGCTTTCTCCTGTACAAATCCTCTCCCGTTTCCATCACCCGGAGCACTCGCTTGTACAGTTCGTAGATTAAAGCACTTCTCCACTCATTCCATATACCTGGAGCGACGGCGGATATATCCGCATAGGTCAAAAGGTAAAGCATTTGGAGTCTTTCCACTGTTTCCATTTTATCGGCGAAATTACTGATCAAGACAGGATCGTCGATATCACGCCTTTCAGCCGTGATGCTCATTTCCATATGGCAAGCCACCAAAAATTCGATGATGCTTCCCTGGTCCGCAGGTAGGCCCATACGCATGATGATGTCGGGGAGCGCGGATGAACTCTTATGCACATGCCTCGGCCCTCTAGCCTTTCCGATATCGTGAAACAAAAGCGCAAGCCTCAAAATGTTGGTGCGCTCCATCTCTCTATGGATATGGGCCACTTGTTGCAAGGACAAGTCTTTCGTGTATGTGAGCTCATCCAATGCCGCCAGGGTCAACAAAGTATGCTCATCCGCAGTATATCGATGGTAATGATCGTACTGGACAAAACACGTTAGAGGTTCAAACTCGGGGATATAACACCCCAGTAAACCGAGACCGTGCATTTCGTGCATCGTGGACGTTACGCCGGCTTTGCCACTCAATATCCGTAAAAAACTGTCCCTTGCATCAGGCGAAGCGCGAAAATTGTCATCAACGGTATCCAGATGGGCTCGAACAAAGTTTCTTACATTCGGCGATAGGCGACATCCAAAACGATATTGACACTCGAATATCTTCATCAAGCCCGTAGGATTTTCAAGGATTGCTCGAGGGTTAGACTCATCCAACACGAGCGTATGGTAATCCTGCAAAGCCAGCCCGTCTTCCAGAGGTTGGAGCTTCGGTTTTCTATTGACCCATCTTCTGCTCTTTAAATGATCTTCGAGAGTTTCAAAAAAATCACGGCAAAAAATATGCAAGTTTCTTGCATGCAAGAAATAATCACGCATCAAACACTCACTGGCCAACGCGCTTTCTTCATCTTCATAACCTAATTCAGGGGCAATTTCTGCTTGGGCCGAAAAATTAAGCATATCGTTCTTAGCTTTTGCACGGATATGCAGTTGAGCCCGTATACGAAGAAGAAAATCATAAGCCTTCATCGCTTTTTCAAACTCCGCTTGCGGCACCCAACCCTTACACCACATCTCATCCATTTCTTTCATGCCGAAAGTCTTCGCCAACCAGCAAACGGCATGAAAATCCCGCAACCCTCCTGCACTTTCTTTCACGTTTGGCTCAAGGACATAAACCGAGGGATCCCATGATCGATATCGCCTCATTCGTTCTTCGAGCCGATTCCGGAGGTGAGAACTCTTCGCAACACGCTGTATGTAACCATCGAATTTCTTGTTGAAATCCAGAAAAACTTCTTCGCTGCCCGCCAGCAATCGATTTTCCAACATGGCGGTTTCGCTTTGGTAATCTTCCTTGGCAATTTTCAGACAATTAGAAATAGTTCTGGCGCTATGGCCAATCGTTAGACCCGCATCCCACATCAGATACAAGACAGAGCGAATCAATTCGCTGATTTGCCCCTCATGTCCTGAAAACAAAAACAACAGGTCAATATCTGAACTGGGAGACAATTCCCCCCGTCCATATCCGCCAATAGCAACTAAAGCGCATGGAAACGACTGATTAATATTGCCGGATTTTCTCTTTTCTCCTTCTAAAGCGTACACATAAACCTGAGCAATATACGCATCCATAAAATTCGCATGCGCTTCACATAACTCATATCCGCCCGCGCCCTCATACTGCGCATTGCCTATACACTCTCCGGCCTGCGTATAAGCCTCCTTGATATAGCGGAGAAAAACGCTTCGTTCCCAACCGCAAGCAGCAAGGGTTGTTTCCCGAATATCGCTTTGAAGTTTTAATAAATTATTGAGAGATGGCGTCATGGGAAGATATCGTTAAATCGCCTCCATACCTCGTTCTCCAGTACGAATTCGAACTGTTTCCTCGACAGGCTGCACATATATTTTACCATCCCCGATTTTTTCTGTTCTTGCGGATCCCATGATAGCGTCGATAATCGTTTCCACACTGGAATCTTCACATATAATCTCTAACTTGATTTTCGGCAAAAAATCGACGACATATTCACTGCCACGATATAATTCAGTATGTCCTTTTTGCCTTCCGAATCCCTTTACCTCGGTCACCGTCATCCCGGCAACACCGATAGCTCCAAGGGCCTCTTTTACTTCATCCATCTTGAAAGGTTTGATTATAGCTACAACCAATCGCATGTCATGTATCCCCCAAGTTCAAGTGAAAGGTCCAATGGGATGGTTTCCATCGACTATAACATGCAGCGGTTGGCCGTCAATCAATGAAGCTTATGAATAATCACTCCATACAGTCTGCAATAACGTATCTACATCAACTATGTTTCCGTGGTGTTACATGGAAAGCATCAACGATTACAGATGATTTGCTAATTTTAAGGATTTTCCACCATCGCAATGTCGCCAAGTTGCACGATATACAGCTTTTCCATACACTTTTTGCGAAATCTTTCTAGTTCTGTGTGATTTCAAGGCATTGCATCCAATTTCGTGGGGGAATTCGCAATGGAGTGTACGTTTCTAGAAGCACCTGTAGAATGTCATTTTGCATCGAAAGGCTCTAATGGCCAAAATACATGTTCGTACAATGGTAATGCCTGCTTCCCTGTCGTAGAGGAATGCCTGTCGGGTGATGATGAGAAAGCATGCGAGCACATTATGGAGTTTCCAAAAGGAAAATATTGCGCAAAATTCCCTAATCCGGAAAACCGCTGGGAGCGGGGCAGATGTCCTCTCGCAACACACATCAAATTAGATTTTGAAGCGCCACTAGAGAATAAACTGAACCCTCTCAAGGCTTCAAAACGAGCCGCGAGAGGAATCTAAAACTAAGATCGTTATTACATTCGCTCCCATTAAAAAAGCCGCGCTTCGTGATGAGTGGCTTTTTTAATGGGAGGTAAAAACTAGACGACTAATAAGACTAAAACACCAGCAATTATAAATATTTGATCGGTGGCTGCTTCCATGAGTCCACTATGTCCCAATATCTTTTTGGTATACCAGTATAGGCATGCACCTGCATAAATAACCGGAATGAGCATGGCATAACCAAACAATGGGGCCACCCACCCATTGATAGAAGCACTAACAAGAACTACAGCCAATGCAGCACAAATTACTCCTAAAAGTGCTTCTGTCTGCTCTTTTCCCAGAACAATCGGCAAGGTTCTTTTGCCCACGATTCGGTCGCCCTGAATATCTCTCAATTCCATCAAGCCAGTCCTGAAGAAAATCAAACCGAAGGCGACAAATATGGCCACTACCCAACCAGCGGAAATCAACTGTGAATTCGCCAATGCAGGTAAAAATGCCATGCCAAAGGTCCATCCCGTTGCAAGAACCAAAATTTTCAAGGTCGGGAAATTCATTACCCTACTAACGAGCGCCCGAGGTTCAAGCTTAAGGCTGCAGAAAATAGCCCAAATTAATCCAACGATCATAATGCCCCCGGTCAAATAGGAGACACTGACACCGAACAAGATGGATACAAAAGCAGCAACTACAGCCAAGGATAATAATGTGGTCTTGTGCCTTTCATAAAACTGTGCTCGATTAGGCTCATTGTACCTATCTGCTTCATAACTAACACAACGATTTATCGTATGAGCAGCGAAAAGAAAAAGACCTGCAGTTACGGCAAGTTTATTCGAGAGGGGGAAACCACCCAATTTTGTGATAGCAATACTTCCCAGTAGTGCTGAAAAGAAAAGAAGCACATTTGCTCTCGACAGCACCTTGAGGATATCAAAAATCTTATCCGCGATATTTGGATTTGGATCGGGAATCGCCTCAATTCGATTGACAACACGTCTGATCATCCAATCCGGTGTAGATGCGCCCGCTGTAACGGCGATGTTCTTATATTGTTGCAAAATTTCCTCATCAATCTCATCTTCAGTTTCAATGAGAATCGAATCTGCGCCTCCTTCCTTCGCCACTTCCACCAAGCGATTCGTGTTCCCGCTGTTGCGTCCTCCAACGACGACCATCAGATCAACATCGGGAGCTAGTTTCTTTACCTCTTCCTGACGAACCTCGGTTGCATCACATATCGTATTAAACATCTGGGCCTGGGGGTATTTCTCCAAAATAGCTTTTTCGACATCTTCCCATTCCCGCATGTTGATTGTCGTCTGCGCAACCACCACAACGGGGCGATTTCCGATGTCTGGGAGCCCGGACACATCTTCCATACACGTTATTAAATGGCTGCCAGCCTCGGCATAGCCTCTATGACCCTCTACCTCCGGGTGGCTTTCCTCCCCAATAATTACTGTGAATGCGCCCATTCGAGAATGTTTTCTGATTACGCCATGCACTTTGGCAACCAGAGGACATGTTGCATCTCTGATTCCAGCGCCTGAACTCCTTAAACGATCACGAACTTGCGGCGAAATACCGTGCGCCCGAATGACAACCAAGCTCGTACTACTTGGCGTCTCCTGAGGATCAGATACAAAAACACTTTTATCTTCCAACAATTCCACCGTTTGCGGGTTATGAATTAGTGGCCCATGCGTCAAAACTTCGCTGGATGTATCGTTAGCCGTGTCTAAGGCGATATCAAGCGCTCTTTCCACTCCCCAGCAAAAACCAGCCGTCTTAGCCAGTTTAACTCTCAATTACACTCCTCCTCAGCGAAATGTAAAATGAAATTTGGCCATTACCACATTTACGCTTACGCACTATAGCCCTACTCTCAATTCATATGCAATAAAAATGTAAATCAACCTTCATCCGAAACGCGGGAGCGCTCAAAGCGCAATTCAATGATAGGCGGCGCATTTTTAATATGCACGAGATCGGAGATTCGAAACCAACCGCCCAAAATGACCTCGCCGATAGTTCTTGGAAGGTTGAATCTCTTCGGCCCGCAACTGCCGGGATTAAAAAATACGGTCTTGCCTATCATACGGCAAAGCGGTTGATGCGTATGACCGAAAACCACCAAATCCATCGCCTCATCTTGAAGAAACATCTGCAACTCCCGAGATGGTGCTCCTCCGGCCCAGACAATATGCTGAATCATAATCCGCCAGCCTGCTATAACGGCCTTTAAGCGCATGGGCGCCAAGCCGGGCGCATCTACGTTTCCCAAAACACAACTGACAGGTGCAATGCTCTGGAGTTCCGGCAAGATAACATCAGAACCCACATCACCGGCATGAAGGATATAGTCTGCATTCTGACAAAACTCGAGCACGTCTTTCGTAAGGCGACCATGTGTATCAGACAGCACACATAATCTGGCGCTCGAAGTCATTATTTATCGCCCCTCACGGCTCTTCAGTACAAGATGTGAAATAGAATCCCCGCTTCCACATGATGAATTAAAAATAGACATCCCTCAAAAAGGATTTCTCAATATGTGATCTTACTCCTAAATCCCTCATAACCCACATATCATATTCCACTACTTGAAAAGGCATTCAAGACATAAACATGGGAAAATGCTAACTTTTTGATCTTCCCCCCAATACGATACCCATCAATATGATAGAGCATGCGAAGAGTCGACTGGATGTAGGAACTTCTTGAAGCAGCCACCATGCCAATCCGGTAGCCACCAATGGCTCTCCCACAACGGCAAGCGCTACTTTTCCCGGGTGCAAATGTCCCAAGGCATAGTTGATGGAAGTATGGCCAATTAATGTGGGGATGAGTATCATGGCGAATAAAAGCAGCCAAGTATTTTGGGAATATCCGCCAAGAGGTTGTTCCAGAATGAAAGCGGCGCCGAAAAGTAAAATCCCACTGAATCCATAGCACCCTGTCACATATGCCGCAACGGGAATTTTTATTCTCAGCTTTCGACCACATAACATGTAGGCAGAAGCCATCACAGCCGCAGATAACGCGAGGAAATTCCCCCAGAAGCTATCATCCCGGCCGACAAAGTCAGAATACGCTAAAACGGCACTACCACCGATGGCCAAGACCACACCCAGCCAAAAATTTCGCCCTTCCCTCTCTCCCAACAGAACGATTCCGCCAATGCCTGCGAATATGGGGTTAGTCGTCGCAAGCACGACGGAACTTGCTACGGACGTATGCGATAGCGACTCTATCCAAAACGCAAAATGAAACGCCAAAAATATACCCGAACCCGCCCAAATTATCTTCTCCTTGAGCGACAAGGCGCCCCACATATACATGACGCTCTTCCCTGTGAACGGCAGAAGCAACAAAGCGCCTCCGCCCATACGATATGCCGCTATCGCCAAAGGTTCGGCGTCCGCCAATCGTATGAGTATGGCGGAACAGCCAAGGGCAATGACCCCAACAAACAAACAGAAATAAACGGGAATTTTCATGCTAGATAAAACCAGATACAGACGAAATGATATTCTGGACTTGGAAAATACCTAAAACTCATTGATGAACTGCGTGATCAAACCCCCGATCACCCCCGGTTGCTCCAGCATCACCATGTGGCCAGATTGTGGGACAATGGTTAATTTCGCATTTGGAATCTTCCCAGACATAAATTGCGAATATTTTGGGGGCGTTAAAAGGTCGTCTTCTCCACATAGGATCAAAGCGGGCGTAGTAATTGATTCCAATTCGGAAAGCACATCGAATCGATCGCACGCTATGAAGTCATTGTGCATGGTATCCACGTTGCATCGTAACAGGCCCCGAGTACCTTCTTGGATAAGAGATGGGTCCGCTGCCGGGGAAAAAGCATAACCAATGATTTCATCCACAGTCTTTCGAAAATCGCTTTTTACACCCTCCAAAATGGAATCTTTCACTCTAAGCTTTGCGCCTGAGCCAATAAGAATGACACCTTTCAATAACTCAGCATGAGACATAACACTGGCAAGAGCTACGGCACCCCCCATTGAATGGCCGGTTAGATAAACTGATTTCAATCTCTTGGCTTCTAAGAATTGAACAACATATCGGCTATATTCTTTTACATCCGAGATTTGCGCTACACCAGACTCACCATGACCGGGCAATTCCAGAGCCAAACTGCTCACGCCCTGTCCCGCCAGATTGCGCATTAAGGGAATCCAGCTATCTCGATTCCCTCCCGCTCCATGAACGCACACTACGACGCTACTTAAGACCTGGGGGCCTGCTTCGCAATAAGCGATTCTATGGTCAGATAAACTCAGAGAACCTGGACGCAACCAAGACAAGTGGAGGGTTTCCTAAACTGTTGGTGAGCTATCGATTTGTGGCCTAAAGGGCACGGTCAATGGCGGCTTTCAAATCGGCCTTGGATTTCACTCCCACGACCTGCTCCACAACCTCGCCCTCCTTAAACAACATCAATGTTGGGATACCACGAATTCCGAATTTCGTCGGAACTGATGGATTCTCATCTATATTCAACTTTCCGACTCGCACCTTCCCTGCGTATTCTTGGGCAAGTGCTTCAACCGTTGGCGCAATCATTTTGCAAGGGGCACACCATTCTGCCCAAAAATCAACTAATGTGGGCGTATCTGAGCCGATTACATCCGTCTCGAAGTTCTGGTCCGTAAACTCGATCACACCTTCCGCCATTACATGTCCTCCGGGAACAGAATCCATCGGGCTGGAAAAAACGATTAGTGTCTAAAACATGTCGAAAGTCTTAATCGCAATTGGATATAGCGCCGTTTCGACCAACGAAATCCAGAGCATCATTCCTTATTGGCCAAAAGGCGTCAACTCCACTTTTCCAACTACATATCCGGATTTTCGACAAGACAATGAACAAAAGGAGGAATATCAAAAATCTCCAGGCAACTCTACTCTACTGGTTCTTCGCCTGGGATCTCACTGACTAAAACTTGCCTTCTCTTCACACCATCCGCCGGGCCGATAATTCCCTCTTGCTCCATACGCTCAATCATGCGCGCCGCCCTGTTATCCCCAATCCTCAAATGTCTCTGGATGAGAGAAATGGATGCCTCGCGCGTCCTGGAGACGAGTGAAATTGCATCATCATATCTTTCATCATACTCGTCATCGCTATTTGGTTCATTCTGAGAGGCGTTTTCCTCTTCTACAAACCAATCCTCCCTGAATATCGCTTCTCCTTGGGATTTCCAATGCGCAACAAGTTGAGAAATCTCACTATCTGAAACATACGCTCCATGAATGCGAACAGGAGTGCTAGAACCGGGTGGCACGAAGAGCATATCCCCTTTTCCTAATAAGCGTTCCGCCCCATTCGAATCCAAGATTGTCCGTGAGTCTGTTCGTGTAGCAACGCGGAGTGCCATCCTTGACGGGAAATTCGCTTTGATCAGACCCGTGAGAACATCCACTGATGGACGCTGGGTGGCCACCAATAAATGGATACCAGATGCTCGAGCCATCTGGGCCAGACGCGTCATTGATTCTTCCACCTCGCGTGGTGCAACCATCATGAGATCAGCCAATTCGTCAATCACCACCACAATATAAGGAAGGAAATCAAGGGATGTATCCTCTTCGGCCAGAGGTTGTTTCCATCTTCTATTCGCCTCTCGATCACCTAATTGCCGCGCTACGGAAGCATTGTAACCCTGGATGTTCCTCACCCCTGCCTCACTCATTATCTTATAGCGTCTTTCCATTTCCACCAGGACACCCCTTAAGCCTGCCGAGGCTTTCTTGGGTTCAGTCACAACAGGCACGAGTTGATGAGGGATGCCTTCATATATCGACAGTTCTAGCATTTTGGGATCGATCATTAAAAAACGAACCTCTCTTGGCGTACACCTAGCCAGGAGACTACAAATCATCATGTTCAAGGCAACACTTTTTCCTGCCCCTGTTGTGCCCGCAATCAACAGATGTGGAATTTTGGCCAAATCTGTAAACGCCGTTCTTCCTAGAATATCCTTGCCTAGGCCCATCGTAAGTTTATCTTCGGCCTGCATGAATTCCCTTGAAGTGAGCACTTCTTTTGCAAATACGGCGTCACGCTTGATGTTGGGAACCTCGATGCCTACAACCGATTTTCCGGGTATCGGGGCGACAATGCGGACACTTAGCGCGGATAACGCTCGGGCCAGGTCGTCTGCCAGGCCGGTAATCTTGGAAACCTTGATTCCCGGGGCCGGGTCATATTCGAAACTCGTAATGACAGGTCCTGTCTTTACTTCTTTGACTCTTCCGACGACACCAAACTCTTTCAGCGTTTGTTCAAGAAGTAAAGATTTTTCGCGTATGCCTGCTTCGTCTACTATCAGTCCGCCAGAAGGAGGAGCTGCGAAAATATCTAACGAGGGGATAACGTATTCTTTCTTAGGTTCAGAGCTTCTTTGCTCCTTTTGGCGATTTTCCGTTTGCGCACTGGAGCGGACCAGAGAATTGTCTTGAATCTGGACAGCGTCCGACTCGCCAATAGTTCCCGCGTGTCGAACTTTTATATGCCCTTCTGATTCTCTACTTTTTGTTGAATCTTCAACACGAGTCGAAGGTGATTCGGGAAGCTCGTCAGGTGATTTTCCAGGAATAGGAGCCTCGTCCTGTGACGCTGGCAACATATTGCTATTGCCATCAAGATTTTTCTTCAGCTTAATCCGCAGTCCGCCGGTCACAGATTTTCTCTCTGCTTTCACCTTTTTTGTTTCATCATCGATTTCTTCACTCGCCTTTGGCGATAGTTCGTCCACGACGCTTAGCGGCAAGTCGTTGCGCGCTCCATCGTTGGCTAATCGCAGATCGTCATCATCATTCTCGAAAAGCGTTTCTAACACCGAGCCTGGCATTGCTTCATCATAAAGACTCTTGGGGTTTTTTATGAGTTCGATTTCCTCCTCGCTGGCCGCCGGACCTCGCAGCGCAGGCAACTCCGGTCTTGGAAATTTCCCTCCTCCAAACAGCGAAGGGCCGTTTTGCGCCGATGGCCGAAAAACAAGCCTGCCATTCTTTTGGTTTGACAAGTAGGAGTTATTCGGCTCCAAGATTAATTCGTCGGCATCTTTTTTCGAGTGGTTCAGCCTCGGTTCCTCGCCGCTCAAGCTGTCTTGCTCAAAATATCCATGCACTGCGTCTTCAGTGCTGGCTATCGTTTCGGCATACTCAGCACAGGACCCCTTAACAGGTAGAGATAATGGAGTACTTATAACTGTGGAAAAGAGTTTTCGGGTCGCGAATACAGCACCCCTTGCCATCCCGAGCAATACCTTAAATATGCGAGAAAAAAACCACCAATGCGCAATTGCCAGTCCTGAAATCATTTTTTTGAAGGAAAAACCGGTTATGCCGACAAACGATGCAAGCAACACGGAACCAAGCAACACCCAACTGCCCGCACTGCCTAAATATGCGTTCAGTAATATCACGACACTATAGCCGACAATTCCACCGGCTAATGTCGTCGTCCCAAAAAAAGGATCGGTTTCAAATGCTTTGAAAAATAACCCCGATGCGCTCAAAAGAAAGAACAAGCCAACCAGTTCACGCCAACCAGGCCGCCATGAGCGCAAACCTGCAAACGCGGTTACCCCCCAAATAAGGAATCCGATGGGCATCAAAATCGAGAATGCGCCCACAGCCTGGACCATAGCGCCGGCGGCATATGCGCCTACAGCTCCGCCGTAATTTCGAATCTGCCATTTTTGATTGACGTAAGCACCCCAAGACGGGTCGCCGGAATCGAAAGTCCAAAGCGAAATCGCCAGAAAAACAGCGAAACCAACCAAGGATAAACCTATAATTTCATTGGTTCTTTGGGAAACCGGAGATGGTCCGGACTGGATACCCGAGCGACGAGTAGGCATACACTGAATCCTATGTTCCCACCCACAATCAGAATGGGATATGCGTCCTCGGGCAGAGGAAGACCTAGAAACGCTATCAAATTTAAGTGGGAAATGCAAGAAAAGTTTGGGGTTAATGAATTCAGCCGTGAAAACCAGTGCCGCGTACTTTATCTATTCTATTGAAGATGTAGTCCGTTTATGCAGTTTTCATAATTTTCGACAAAACTACGGCATCTACTTGGAGTATAGTCTCGAATCAATCCTGAAATGTGGGGGATTCATATTTAAATTTTTCGTCTGCTACAAGCGGTCTGTAAAATACGCAGCGCCTGTCGGACTAACTTTTCACCATAATATTCATGATAAGGACTTACTACCAAGACACTGCGTCTCAGAAATAGGATATCTTCATTAGATTACTTAGCACCGAACAAGCCGCGAAGACCTTTTCGCAAAGATTTTTCGAGTTTTTTCCCAAATTGCTCAAGTTGGCTCTCTCCTCTCTCCAATTCTTTCGCGGAATCTTTATCGGGCGTTGTTCGATTATCCTTCTGCGTCGGCACTATTTTTTGCACCCCTTCTATGGCAGTGCCGAGAATTCCAGTTACGATATCCTTCACATTGCCTCCCAGGTTCTGCGCCTTTTCAAAGAGACCCAGAAACATCGGTTCCACAATGGCATCCAGAAAATGAAACTCCGGATCATCCAAACGCCCTGTTACCCGAACATTCAGTTTAATGGTATCGTCCGGTCTCTCGAATAGGCGGAATACAGACTCACGAAGCAATTTCAGCACGAGGTCGACCAAGGGAAACTTCTCGTCGGGTTTCAAACGCAATCCGGTAATCTGCGCGGTCCCCTCCAAATTCAAACGGCTCTTTTTCAACGAATAAGTGGATTTGAAATCCAACTCTCCTCTCGTTATCTCGGTTCCCCGCATTAACAAAGCACTTGCGCTCTCCCCTTCAATATCACGTATATAGGGAGATATTTTACGCAGGTCGAAACGCGAGAGGTTGAAAATTCCATCTACATCAGGAGGCATCGAACCAAGGTTCAGGTTCGCTTTCGCCAAGAGCGAGGGCGATTCTCCGAGCGTCCTGAACTCCAGCCGTGTTTCCCGCAAGCCAGGAACCATCAATGTATCTAGATTCGTGATTGAAACTCTGGCGTCCGGGATCCTCAAAACTACCGGCGGTTTATTAATTGCGATAAAATCTTGAAAATGAAACCCCATTCTTGCCACTTCGAATTTCGCAATCTTGATCGCAGGGAAAAGAGGCCCGCCCTCTTTTTTTGCGGTCTTTCGGAGTTGCCCTAATGTGGTCTTTTTATCTGCAAGTACCTTTTTTTCTCGATTTCTTATTCGCCGGGTTTGTTTTTCACCTGCTTTCGCCGTCTCGAACAATGAGCCAAAATTAGTTTTTCCTTTTTCATGATACACATATCGAATGTTCAACTTTTTGATCCGAACGCTTGGTGATCGTATCTCTCCTCGCAAGATGGATGAACGCTCTAGAGATGCCTTCAAATCTTGAAGAATAATATCTGGTTCCGCATTTGGTTTGTTAATGTCAAATGTCTTCAGCTTCGGAATCCGAATTTTTATCGCATTGTCGTCAACCTGCCCTGAAAAACTTCCTGCTACATTCAAATTCGGGTATGCAACATGCGCGAGCGATGAGAGATTCGCCGCGAATGACCATTTACTGGAAATCGACTGCGTTTTCTTTCTTTTTCTTGAAATTTCCATCCAACCATCGGCTTCACCAGCCACCGAAAATTCCGATACCGGCGCTCCCCAAATACTCCCGGCCAATCGAGCCGCGTGTTTTAGGCTTAATACCGTCCATTGGAATCGACCCGAATCCACTCCGTTCATGCTCCAATCGGCGGGCCTTGATGATCGAAGATATCCGAAGGGCATGTTCAAGTTCAGACTCTGTAACCTTCCAGATTGATTTTGTAAATCATAAGAACCCGTTGTTTCAACGCTGTATATACCCGTCTGCAGCAGTCTCCAGTCGCGGCTCATCGGCACATGGAATTCCCCGCTCAAATTTTCGCTCGTGAGGCCCAGGTTCCATTTTGCCTTTTCTTTGGGGACGTATGAAAATTCTATTTTGCCGGCGACCTCTCCTGCTAGATTTCGAATAACAGGAGTATAGCTAACAAAATTCACCCAAGGTGATATATGAACGGGATCAAAGCGCGCGTATCCTTTATAGGAAAACACAGCCCCATCTGTCCTTTTTCTCGCTCCTGAGAGTGAAATTTTCAATTTTTCATTCTTTGGCCCCGATTGAATGGGATGCCCCATCAATTCGCCCAACCAGACTTCGGCGGTGCTCAAATCCGTGATATCAAGCGTAAACGAAAATTCATCCCTGCCATTTTGATTCCACAAAACCATGCGGTTCAGATATGCCCTCGCAAAGGGAAGCCTCAAATCTAATGTCTTGATTGCGGCAGAGCCTTTTGAAGCGAGATAGAAACCGTCCGATTGAATTACTAGAGATGCCAGGGAAAAATCGCGCCACTTTTCTTTTGAAATTATTTTGGTACGCGCACCGATATCCTTCCCGACGATATCTGCCTTCCACCGGAGAGCGCCATCCAGGGTCGAAGACACTTGCAGCCCACCGCTGATCCAGCCAGTGGCTTTTTGCAGCAGGTAGGCTGGCAAAGGGACGAAATCCACTAGTGGCGCGATCGGCAAAGAATCGAAACGCGCGTTCGTGTCTACCATGTAGGCCGAGGAATTTTTCCGGTTTCGAGACACGGCGACGTTAAAACGGAGCTTCGCATCTCGGGGAACGTCTCCAAACGATACTAACCCGAGTCTCTGCATGAAATCATTCGTAGATGAGAAATCACTCACGTCGACGTAAAACGCGGCATCGTCATTACCATCTGCGTTCCATTTCGCGGGCTTTTGGAGTTTCGCCGTGGCGAACGGCAACTTGATTTCTAGGGTATTGATGGTCGCGGATACATTCTTCTCGTCGTAGTTCCCCCTCGAATAAAGAACGGTTCTCCCCAACGTCAGCGCTTTCCATTGTTTTCTCTTGTCCATCCTGACTTTTGCGCCGAAGTCACGGGTTTCCAAAGCCACATCCCACCCCACACGCTCGCCTGACACAAAAACCACGCGCGCTTTTCCTCCCACTTTTCCCTTGATTTTCGAGACATGGTCAACAGAGGGAATGAATTCACCGAATCGAGACAGATCCACTGGATCGAAGCGGGAATCCACCTCAATTTGGACGAAGTCGTCCGATATCTTACGAACCCGCTTCGCCGATATGAGAACCCGGGCCGTTGCTCTTTCCTGGAAACCTCGTAGCTCGATGCCCGCGACTCGCGAAATCCAGTCGCCCGTTTCACGCATATCACGGATGTTCGCTTCAAAATGAACTTCATCTTGCGCCGAGGCGTTCCAGAACGAAGGTTTCGTCAATTTCGCATCCAGAAAAGGCGTTTCGACAAAGAGAGTGTCGATGTACGCGGAACCATAGAACAGATTGAACCGGCCCTTCGTCTTCAGTTTGAATCTGGGTAACGCCAGCTTTCGCCATTTTCCTCGTCGATTCATTTGAAAATCCGCGAGGATGTTTTGGCCGTTCAAATCGATATCCCAGGTAACCGGTTTTTCGGCGACATAGCCGAACTTCAAGTTCCCGGCGAAAATTCCTTTCCTGAAACGAGAACCCGATATCGTAGGCGCCACCACAGACAGAAAAGACGAGTCCAAAAGAGGCATCTCGAAAGACGCACGATAACTCGGGCCTGTCATGTCGACGTACGCATTGCCTTTCATTTCGATGAGTGGTTGCCCATCCGGCCTCTTACATTTCCCTTCAAGAACAACGTCCAAGGGTTTGCCAGGCGTTATTTTGTCGACTTCGATGTGAGCAAAAGAGCATGAACCATCGAAAGCCGGCGAGGCGTTGCTGGCATCGAATCGCAATTCAGTTTTTACGTCATATAGGTCGAATTCGTGAATGGTAAAACTGAATCCTTGTTCAGAACTTTGCGGGACGCTCTCCGCCGCCTCGGCGGATTTGATGAATGAAAACGTTTTTCCCGCGCTCGTCGAAACCGCATTGCTTGATTCCCGGTTCAGGTTGTCGATAATGTCCTGGAAATTGAACCTGCCCTGTCTATCCCGATGCACGCGAGCGGAAGCGCTTTTGATGGTGAGCTGGAGAATGCTGATTCGCTTGTAAATCAGGGTCGACGGATTCAGAAGTATTTCAACATCGTCGAATCGAATGAAGGGTTTTCCCTTCACTCTGTCATTTCCTGTTTGTCCGTCAATGACAATTCCACTCGCCTCGACCTTGAACAGTCCCAGTTCCAGGCGCTCGATTGATACTTTTCGGCCCAGGATTTTTCGCCCTTCTCTCTCCGCGATTCTGATTATTTCATCGGAGGAAAGAAAAATTTGTACGGCGAAGAGCGCAACGACGATGAGAACGAAACAAATGCCGGCAATCCAAACTAACCATTTAAGGAATCGATACATAGAGGACCCGTCGCGGAAAACAAGAAGGCGGCTCACAGATCATAAAACAATTCAGATTTCACAACAGTACCTGATATTATATATTAGAAAAATGCAATTTTTTTGTTTCTTCTGATGTTTGGAACATAATTCTTCTCTATTCTCATAAAGCGCCTATAGGAAAAAAAATCACGATAGACCAATAGCAAATCCTCACATTCTGAAGCCGAATCGAGGCCGAGAAGTTTTCTCCTGGTGCATGTACGATTTTGCAAACTCCGCTTTTCCGACACTAATCGTTACGGTTGCGTATAGCGTCTATTTCAAGCAAATCGTCGCCGGCGGCGGCGGGAAAGGAGATCTCCTATGGGGGGTAGCGCTCTCGGTAGCCATGATTTTAAGTGTGACCATCACTCCGCCTTTGAGCGCGGTCGCCGATAGGCGAAGCGCTCGGAAACGCTTCTTAATCCTATTCGCCTATATTTGCGTATTTGCTACCGCTCTCCTGTCAAATGTAACTACCGGCATGATTTTTGCCGGAATGGCGCTTTTCATTATCGCTACTGCTGCATTTGAGAGCTCTCTCATCTTTTACAACTCTTTTTTGCCCGACGTCTCCACACCGGAAAATATCGGGAAGATTAGTGGCTGGGGCTGGGGGCTTGGTTATCTGGGCGGACTGCTTTGTCTTTTTTTGGTCAAACCATTATTGGCTGGAGGTTTCTCGCCGGAAAACCTCCCATTGTTCCAAATGAGTTTCGTTGCGGTCGCCGTGTTCTACGGCCTGTTTACGCTTCCGGTAATTTTTTGGCTCCGCGAGGCCAAAACAAATTCCACAAAACCAGGTAAAAAAAGCGCTTTCGCTGAATTATGGGAAACTCTAAAAGATACCCAAAAAACTCCTGGAGCACTCAGGTTCTTGTTAGCCTTTTTCCTCTACAACGACGGAATTGTAACCGTCATCTCTTTCAGTTCAATCTATGCGGTTTCCACACTTAAATTCAGCATGGGCGAAGTTTTGAGTCTTTTCATTATGGTTCAAGTCTCGGCCGGTGTGGGCGCGTTTACGCTCGGATATCTGACGGATGCCTGGGGACCGCGAAAAACTATTCTGCTGACTCTGGCGAATTGGTGCGTGGTCGTCATTGTGGCCTATTTCACCGAAACGAAATATGTCTTCCTGGGTGTCTCTTTGTTGGCGGGGCTTTCCCTCGGGTCCAGCCAATCGGCAAGCCGCGCCCTGATGGCCAGTTACATTCCTGAAAAAAGAGCCGCGCAATCATTTTCGTTTTACGGTTTTTGCGGCAAAATGAGTTCGGTTCTTGGTCCACTCGTTTTCGGTGGCGTTTCCGCGCTTACTGGAGAGCAAAGAACAGCAATATTATCCGTGCTCGTCTTTTTCCTGGTGGGGGGCGCCTTGCTGTGGCTAACGCCGGAAACCAAGAAATCGGCTCAGTATAACCATGGGAAATGAAGTGTTTGCCCGCTCTTACTTAAAGCGCAACATATTGATTGTTTCGTCTCCTGTGGCCATCATTCGGAGTAGACTTGGATTTTCGTGAACAGATTTACCAAAGATTGATGTTTCATATTGATGAAATCGATGTTTCGAGAGATACAGTCGATGCCTTCACGTCGGACATCGTTCACATTCTTGACCGTATTACGCAAGACAGAATATACGAGGCGAGCTTACGCCAGATTCTCCAGCGTTACGCCGATGAGTGGGCGGAGCAATCTTCTCGTAGAATTTTAGATTCCCATAATGACGAGGCTACGGAAATCGTTTACGAAATGATTGATCGTCAGGCCAGAAACCGCGCCATCCGCGCACTCAGGAAAGTTTTGCTAGACACGCTACAAAATCAAAATAAACCTTTGGATGATTTGGATTTTTTTGACGAAATCGAATGATTCTAAGGATAGAGGTTCACCATGTCTGAAAAAAATTTAGCAGAAGAAATTGCAAAACGCAGAGGACGTAGGTATCCAGCTCATGAATTCATTGCCGAGAAATTTCCAGACTACATGGAAGCGCTATTACACCTTGATGAAATCATTCGTGCGAAAGAGAGAAGATTCGATGAGAGAATGCATGAACTGTTTCATATTCTAGCCCTTGCAGTTGAGGGCTCGAACCCTCATAACCAACCACACCTCAAACAGCATTTGAAAAAAGGGCTCAAGTTAGGTTTGCACCCGGAGGAAATTGCAGAGGCGCTCATGGTCTGCGTAAACCCTGCGGGCTCAAAAGTACTCACCTATGGCGTCACCTGCATGCTCGAAGCAATAGATGAACTCAAAGACGAGGGTTGGACATATCCCGACTAAACAGCAATCTCTCATCAGTTCATAGTAGTGATGCTCACGCTTCTGCCCGAATTGCCTCCTCACGCAGTGGAGAATATATGCCAATATATGTGATGGGTGTTGGGGCATCCAGCCGATGCGGCACCCCCTTGGGAATGTGTACCACCTGACCCGCTTTAACCTTGCGCGTTTCACCGGCAACTGTAAACCTGGCCTCGCCTTTCATGAGATATACAAGTTGCTCTACATCATGAGTATGGTCCTGTTCCGTTCCTCCCTCTCTTTCGATATACAACATCATCACCTGCTCACCGACGACGAGCCTACGCTCCCTGCCCGGCATCTTTTGCGGCTCAATTTCCGCCAAATCGTAGAAATACTGCATCCGACCTCTCCTCTTGGTCTACGTATTGAGTTAATTTTCCGATTGTTGATTTTATTAGTATCCATCGCAAGGTCATCACAATTTCCGTCTTGCAATCACACACCTATCATCTCTAGAATCCTCTCCTACTGTGGCTACTCCTCCATGGTTTGATAAAGGACAAACTATTGATGAATTCAGATATCCGGGTTCGCTTTGCTCCATCCAACACGGGCCACCTCCATATCGGCGGCGCGCGAACAGCATTGTTTAACTGGTTTTTTGCAAGACATCACGCAGGCACAGCCATTTTAAGAATAGAAGATACCGACAGGAAACGCTCTACGGAAAAATACTACGATGCAATCCTGGAAGCATTCGATTGGCTGGGTCTCGAATGGGATGAAGGCCCATATCGTCAAACCCAGCGGATGGATTTGTATCAAGAAGCCGCCAACAAACTTCTTTCGTCCGGTGCTGCCTATCGGTGTACATGCACGCCAGATGAAGTGAACGCCATGCGTGAAAAAGCTCGCGCCGAGGGGAAAACTCCAAAATACGACGGCACATGTCGGGATCGATACGACAAAGACCCAAATGTCCCCTTTTGTCTACGCCTCAGGGCGCCCGATGCCGGGGAGACGATTGTCGACGACATCCTCGCCGGGGAAGTAGTGTTCGAAAACTCACAACTCGACGATATGGTTATTGTTCGCACCGACGGGACGCCTACATACAATTTCTGCGTGGCCATCGATGACATCGATATGAAGATCACCCACGTGATACGTGGCAACGATCACCTATCCAATACCCCCAAACAAGTCCTTGTCTATAAAGCCCTGGAAGAACCGACGCCAAATTTCGCACACATATCAATGATACTAGGTCCCGATAAAAAAAGACTATCAAAGCGCCATGGAGCAGATTCAGTACTCGAATATAAAGAGCGAGGGTTTCTCCCTGAAGCGTTGATTAACTATCTCGTTCGCCTCGGATGGAGCCATGGCGATCAAGAGGTTTTCTCCAAAGAAGAAATTATCGCGAATTTTTCGTTGGAAAATTTGAACAGGTCCGCCGCGATTTTCAATCCGGAAAAACTATTGTGGCTGAATCAAGAATATATTAAATCTGCTGATGGTGATTTCCTTGTCGAATCGCTCGATTCAGGCCTCAAAGAACAGGGCTTATCTCCAGATCTGCTAACAGGCAAAACTCGCATGGGCATTGTGGATGAACTCAGAACGCGCTCTAAAACGTTAACAGATATGATAGAGGGCGCTCGTTTTTTCTTTGAAAATGAAGTCGAGTTGGACGAGAAGGCAGCTGTAAAATTCTTAACTCCAGAGAACTCAGCTATAATGCTGAAATTACGAGATGAATTAACCAAAATCGAAACATTTTCAACTGAAAACGTTAAATTAGTTTTCCATCGCGTTATGGAAGAAGAGGCTGTCAAGCTCGGCAAACTGGCTCAACCGGTGCGTGTCGCTATTACGGGCGGAACCACCAGTCCCGGTATTTTTGAAACGCTAAGCCTTCTCGGGAAAGACAGAACCATCCATCGACTAGACACCGCATTGGCCAGAATCAATGAAAAGTGATTTTGATATCGTCCTTGACGTATAAAGAGCTCATACATATAAACCATCTAGGTCTTTTTTGGGGGATCGTCTAGCGGCAGGACACCAGACTCTGGATCTGGGTACGGAGGTTCGAATCCTCCTCCCCCAGCCACTTAATTCTTACGAGTTTATATCCAGCGCACGAGATTTCGTAGTTTTTTCCATCCTTTATGCAAGGAGACGACAATGACTCTAAGAATCAATGATGAAGCACCAGACTTTTCTGCCGATACAACCCAAGGCCCCATCAATTTTCATGAATGGATTGGCGATGGCTGGGCCATCATATTTTCACACCCGAAGGACTTTACGCCTGTCTGCACCACGGAATTAGGGACGATGGCCGGACTCAAGCCGGAATTCGATAAAAGAAATTGCAAGGTGATCGGCATCAGCGTGGACGGAGTTTCCGATCATGAAAAATGGTCGAAAGATATCGAATCTTCTCAGGGCCATGCCGTGAATTACCCGCTGATTGGCGATCCAGAACTTGCAATTGTAAAGTCTTACGACATGCTGCCTGCCGATACGGGCGACACTTCTGAGGGACGGACGCCTGCAGATAACGCAACGGCCCGCTCGGTGTTCGTAATTGGCCCGGATAAGCGTATCAAGGCGACACTCACATATCCGATGAGCACGGGCCGGAATTTCAGTGAAATCCTGAGACTGCTTGATTCCTGCCAGTTGACGGCCAGTGAACAGGTGGCAACCCCGGCAAACTGGCAACAGGGTGGTGATGTGATTATCCTGCCGGCCGTTTCGGATGAGGATGCGAAGAAGAAATACCCGGACGGTTGGGAATCGCCGCTTCCATATATTCGGGTCGTCAAACAACCATAGCTTTTATGTATCCACCGATGCATACAAAAAAGCTAGTGATACGATGTCATTGATCACTGATTCTACATGGTAAAACAAAAGAGCCGCGGCTTCTTTAGCCGCGGCTCTTTATGCTTCCTGTGAAAATAGGCTTAGTTTTTCCAGCCCTCAGCTGCTATGGCCTTTTTCACCATGCTCAAGTCCATACCTTCTTCGCGCAGATCGACCACACGTTTCGCTTTGCGCTTCTCTACAAGCACTTTGCCCATGAAATCGAACCACTTGTAATCCTGCTCGCTCGGGAGAAGACCAAAAGTCAGATCGTTGACAGATGCTTTCACTATCTTGAGCTTGATCTTCGAGCCTTTCGATTGCAAGTGGTTCAGATACACGCGCGCAAACTTATCGCGATTATCTCTATGCAATTTCATGCCTCTAATGAATCCTCTCAAAAACTTCGTGTAGACATCCTTGTCTTTCTTGAGGGTTTTTCCATTGGCCATTAAAATCCATAGGTTATTCGCATATTTACAAAAAGTTTCCACTGTGCGGGCATATCCCCTGTCGATTGCAATGGCTGCTTGCGGGTTATTCAAGGCAATCATGTCCACCGTCCGGGATTTGAGCGCCGCCATACGGGTATCGTTGTTCATATTCACTGTCGTGAAGTCTTTCACGGTCAAGCCGTATTTCGGCAGAATGAAGGTTGTCAGCGTGAAATACGTACCTGTAGCTTTACCCACTCCAAGCCTTTTGCCCTTCAAGTCATGTAAGGTTTTCAGAGGGGAATTTGGTGATGTGAGAATCTTATTAGCCTTGCACCAATAATTTGCATTGGCGATTCCAGGGGCCTTAGCGCCTTTCGCTATGGCGGAAAGAAAAGCGCGGTCTGCGGCGCCACCAATATCAAGAGAGTTGGCCAAAATCGCCTGGCGCATCAATTTTCCTTGCGGAAATTGTTTAATAGTGTATTTTCCCTTGCCGATGGTCTCATTATAGTAGCCCATCTTATGAGCAACTATGGTGACCGCTCCCATAACAGATCGGTGGTGGCCGATGCGGAACGGCGCCGCATGAGCGGATACTACCGTCAGGAGAACTCCCGCCACGGCCATGGCGACAACAAGAAACATACCTCTTCGACTCATTACAATATCCTCCTTAAGATTCACAGCCCGAAGGCATCCACGAAAGAAACTAAAAAATAAGCATCCCATTACAAGGAAGTAAATTTTAATGTCTAAATTCCCATTAATCTATTGTTTGAAGAAACCATAACATGCCCTTAGGCATAATGACACCCCGCTTTAACCTAAATATCAAGCCGCTATATTGCATTCAGGAATTCGTCGACCCTTTTCGACTGAACTGCTCAAGCTTTGGATTCAGGCTCTGGATTTCGTCTTTGCAAGGACAAAGCCAGGACAAAACCAACAAGCAAAACAACTGGAAGTGTCCAAAATGCATTCAACATTCCGATTCTCTCCCCAAGCAAAGAGAGGGGAATCGCCGTTAATCCGGCAAAAATCCAACCACTACCCAATATCAACGAGCTTGCAAACCCCCTGTGTTCAGGCAAATATTCTTGCGCCAAGGCGACGGATACCCCCATCGGCACGAAAACTCCTGCGCCAATGATTGCAAGAGATATATAAGCCCACTCCAAGGAAGATAACTGAAACGCCACCATACCGGCCAAGGCGCATCCAACGCCGATGGTAATCACCTTGGGCTTCCCGTACCGGTCACCCATAATACCGCCGAGCATTACGCCGATGGCACCCGAGAAAAAAATGACCGTGTTGGCCATGCCGCCGCGCCAAAGCCCCAAGCCCTTATCGACGAATATCGCGGGCAAAAATCCCCCCAAATTCGCCAAAGTCGTTCCCCTAACGGCAGCGATGCCAAATAGGAGAAGTATAGGTCCACGGACATGCTTAAGCGACACGACCAATCCCTCCCGTTCGAGCGCTTTTTCTCCTTTTTTCTTTCTCTGAGGCGGAGCCGGCATCCCTAATTTCACGCCCGCCATCGCGAGCACCGCCACAAGGATGAACACCCACAAATGTTCCATGCCTATCGTTTCCGCGATGAAGATGGCAATCAACGGGCCAAGAGCAAAACCCAGTCTTCCCGCTGTAACGAACAGGCTGACGATGAAGCCGGTATGCTCGGAACTCAATCTACCCGCACGCGCCGCCATATCCGGATGGCATAAACCAAAAAGAATTCCCCCCATGATTACGGCGACAGCCAAGCCATAGACACTCGTCACCCATCCGATTGCCGTAAAGGCGATGGAACTTCCGATCAGGCCTACAGTAAGCCAGGGCAACCAAGGCCACCTGTCGATTATTACACCGGTGATGGGTTGTGAAATGGAACCGCTCACCGCCTGACATGAAATCAAGAATCCGATTGTTGTGATGCTTAGCCCCAATTTTTCTTTTAATAACGGAACCAAAGGTGCAAAGAAATTCGCTTGGCTATCGACCACAAAGTGTGCGAAGAAAATGAGGCCTGTCCCGGCCCAGGGCAAAGTACGAAAAGAGGGCTTTTCAGTTGTCTGAGGGTTTTGATTCATATCTACCTTGGGGCCAGGGCCTTTAGCGTGCGCTCGACAGCTTCTTGATAACTCTCGCCTGCCAACACCGGGTCTATCATCAAAGCCGGCATATCCACCCCAGCCTCCAAAAAAGTAGCTAGCCGTTCACGGCACCTCTCAGGCGGGCCGACAAGGCAAAATTCATCAATGATGGCGTCTGTAATACCCTCTCTCAAAGCCTTTTGATCACCTTGCTCAAAGGCCGTCTTTATGCAATCCGCCTCTTGTTCATAATCACTTTCCCGTATCGAATTGTTATATGCGGGAAACCCCAGCCAATACGTCAGAGTTTTACGGGCGATTTCTCTGGCAAAGGCGAGGTCATCGCATAAAAAGGTATGGATGCCAAGGTTGATTTCTACATCGCGGGGATTTCTGCCCGCTCGTTTCGCTCCTGCATCTCTCGCTTCCAAATAAGCACCCATTCTTGATAACGGGACCATATACGGTAACAATCCATCGGCTATTTCTCCACCAAGCTCTGTCATTTTGGGACCAACAGCTGCTATGTATATACGGACCGGATAGTTCGAGCGCCTGAATTTCAACTCCTCTCCCTGGTATGTCTGGACAGGCAGAGGATATACAGGCTCACCCTCCAATACCCCTTTAACCTCACTCACATATTTACGCATGTCTTCGAGAGGATTTCCGGGTTCTATCCCCATCGCTTTGATCCGGGGCGGGTGCCCAAGTCCGAGTCCTAAAATGTAGCGGCCGCCAGAGATTTCGTTGATCGCCACAGCGCCTTGAGCCGCCATGGAGGCATGGCGCAAATAAATGATGGCGACCGAACTTCCAATCTCAATCCTGGATGTGTATGTCGCCATCAGTTGATTAATGGCCAGGGTGTCCGTCAAAGATTCTGTCGTATAAACACGCTCATATCCTAATTCTTCACCGAGCCTTGAAACCTCTCCTAGCCCCTCGAAAGAAATATCTGCAAACGTGAGAAGCCAAAACCCGAGGCGATTCGTCATGACAAATCTTTCCCGAAAACCAAGCACTGGGCCACGATCATTGGCACAACCGGCCTCCATCAACCAGAATGATCGACCCATTCATGTATGACGCTTCATCAGAAGCCAAAAAAACAGCACAATCGGCGATTTCTTCCGGAGTAGCAAATCGCCCCAAAGGTATATTGCCCATAAGTTTCTTTCTTCTATCTGCTTGCGTTTCCACGCGATATTTCGTTCCCTCACTCAAAGTCGTTCCTGGAGCTATCGCATTCACCCGAATCCCTTTGGGTCCGAGTTCGGCAGCATGCGCCTTCGTCATCAGGTGCATGGCCCCTTTCGTCGCGCAATACAGGGAATTTTGAGGTACCCCCGCTTCTCCAGAGGTCGAGCCAATGTTGATAATCTGGCCACATGCCCTAGAAATCATGTGTTTGGCTGCCAATCCACTCAGAATAAACGAGGCCATCGCATTGACTTGAAAGAGTGCGACCACCTCATCATATGTGACTTCTTCTACAGGCTTATTGCAGCGGATTCCAGCGCAGTTTACCAAAATATCGAGACGCCTCAGATGTCTTAGTGCGCGACTCATTAAAGGAGCGGCGTTCGCCAGGTTCGATAAGTCAATCCCTTCGCCAGCAGCAGAGCTTTCCTGAGCCTTGCAATATGCGAGAGTTGACTCCAAACCTTCTAAATTCCTACCACCCGCCAAATATTGTGAACATCCCTCCTCGGCGAAACGCCTCGCGATGGCGGAGCCAATTCCCACAGAGGCTCCCGTGATGAAAGCTGTCTTTCCCTTTAGTCGCATGTCGAGTGACCTCTTTACTTTAACGGAGCTTCTTGTCCCTCCGGAACCTGAAGTTCAAATGCGTTGAGCGTCATCGAGACAGTCGCAGAATGTCCAATAAGAACGATTAACTCGACCAACCCACGCTCCCCGAAATGAACGAATGCATTTTGATAAACTTCATCACTCACAAAGTGATTTTCGTGCAATGCAGTGCAAAAATCATAGATCGCTTCCTCATCGGCGGCCATTTCAGCGGGTCGTCTGTTCTCCCGAACCGCCTTGATGATCTCGGGAGACAATCCTCCCTTTCGGGCCAAAGGCTCATGCGCGTACCATTCGAATTGAGAGTCCCAGAATCGGGCGGTAATCAAAATCGCAAACTCGCTCAGCCTGGGTTCAAAAAGGGTGTCATAGCGCAAGTAACGTCCCGTTTCTTCGAGTTTTGCAAGATATTCCGGGCTTTTGAGCCACGCCAGAAACGGGCCGCGTACGCCTCCCCTTGGTCCGGAGGCGATTTTTTCATAGAGTTTTCTTTGCGCATCCGTCATCTGCTCTATCGGTATTTCGATCAAACGGGTCATCGGCTTTCATTCTCCTATCGGCTTCAGGTGTGCACGAGCGACGAAATCACCTGCTACATAAGAATCTCACAGGTTGCAAGGCGATGCTTAGTTTGATAAGCAATTATTAAGGCTGCGGCCGGCGCGGCCAACTTGAATTTCTGGAAATGTACTTGGAGTGAAAGGCCCCACCTGTTTCATCTCTACCCATTTCCAAAATATGCAGGAGATCAGCAAGTGCCAGAAGGAACAGTGAAGTGGTTCAATGACGCGAAGGGCTATGGTTTCATTTCGCAGACGGATGGTGACGACGTTTTCGTTCACTTCTCCGCCATCCAGGGAGAGGGATTCAAAACCCTGGAGGAAGGACAAAACGTGAACTTCGAAATTGTCCAAGGCCCGAAAGGGCTTCAGGCGGCAAACGTCACAAAAGGGGGTGACTCCGAAGAATAACCCTCATCAAAAAAACCAAAACGACGGCTCACCCGGGCCGTCGTTTTTTTGTCTGTTGATATACCTCTCCCTTGCTTGCGAGAGGGTCGAACCTGCATGTTATAACTCATCTGAAGGACCATCCCATAGATCGACAACACAGAAAGGCATTTCATGCGCGACGTCATTATCATCGGTGGCGGCATCATGGGTCTCCTGATGGCCAGAGAACTACGCAAATCGGGCAGGAGCGTCACCATCATCGAAAAAGGCCGACCGGGCGCGGGCGCCACCTGGGCTTCCGCCGGCATCATCTCCGCACACGGGACGAGCGGCTCCGCCGATATCGCCGGTCTGCCGGGCCTGAGGCTCCGGACCGCCTCTAATGAAGAATGGGAACATCTTGCAGAAGCTATCGCCGAGGAAAGCGGAACGGACATCGAATACCACCTCACAGGTGTTTTGCTGATCGCCCTGAATGAGGAGGAAGCAGAGTCCATACAGGAAAAAGCCCGCGCGCGCGAGTGGGGGCAGGCGGAATGGATGCTGCCCGATGTTTTGAGGGCCGAAGAGCCTTGCCTCTCGGATGATTTGGCGGGAGCGCTCCTAGTCACGGGCGGAAACCTCGAAGTCAGAAAGCTGGGGCCTGCGCTCGAGATTGCCTGCAGGCGGCAGGGTGTGGAGATCTTCACCGGACGTGCGGTGGAGGAAATCCTGAGCGTGGGCGCGAAAGTCACCGGAGTCCGAACGGATGCTGAAATCCTTGAAGCGCCCGCCGTCTTTATCTGCGCCGGCATCGGCAGCCGCAGCGTTCCCGGCGCCGTTCCGCAGCCGCCCATCACCCCCCAGCGCGGACAGATGATCGCCATGGACGCCCGTGCGCTGGGGCTTGAGCGCGTGGTGCTGACCGTGAACGACCCCTACCTCGTACCCCGCGCCGATGGCCGCGTTCTTTTGGGCGCGACGAGGGAGTTCGCCGGTGAGGACCCGAGGCTCACCGTGGGCGGCCTCTCCTGGCTTCTGAGCGAGGGAACCCGGATCGCGCCCGGCATCGCCACCTGCGCCATCGAGGAGACCTGGAGCGGCTTCAGGCCCACCACGTCTGACTATCTCCCCCTCATCGGCCAGGGCGCTCTTGATGGCCTCTACTTCTGTACCGGGCACGGACCTTCAGGCATCGGGCCTGCGCCCGCCAGCGCGAAGCTGGCCACGGCGCTCTATCTGGGAGACGCGCCTCCGCTCGATCCGGCGCCTTATGACCCGATGCGCTTCGCGTAGCAAATGCGGGGAAATGCGGGGTTCAGAAAAAGTTTTTAATTCGATAAATTTCGATAAAATATTTATGTATTGCTTTAATATACCCTTATATATCACTAATATATATGATTTTATTCATCTAGTTCGATCCACAAACCTTTTCGGAAATTTATCTAAATTTATCCAAATTTATCGTATTGTTCAGGTCAATCGCGACCGATGAAGGAGCGATTGACGCGACTGATGTAGTCAGTTCCGACCGAGGAGGGAGGAACTGCATTGACGTTCGCGCGTCACCGGAGGGGCCTGAGGGTTTCATCGCCCCGCCTTGTTCGCCGAGTCGCTTGCAGCGCGGGGGGTTCGACCGCATCAATGGAGTTGGCGTGTTCGCCCGCTGGGAGGGATGAACCCGCCCTTCCCGCTTCGCATGAATCAAAACAGCGCCTGAGACTGCCTTTTCCATCAAACCTTAAACCTTCCTCATGAAACCCGCACGGATTCGACCGGTCTGGCTGAACCGCCATCTCGCCCCCGTGGAGGGGTCGAGCCGCTGCGTCAAACCCTCATTCATCGGGGTTGTTGCCCCCCTGACAAGGGGAGTAAAAGCGATGCCCCCGACGAGAGGACTTTTTCCAACAGCCCCTCATCAACCGGAATCGAGTCTAGCGAAACGTCCGTGGCGCGCCGTGGCGCCAAATGCGGCCAAATGCGGGGAATTGCGTTATTTTGCCCGATTGGCTGCCGTTATTGCGGCAGGGCTGACGACAGTTCCCGCATTCACGTTCCTCGCCCGCCTGAGCGCGACAGACACGCAACACCGGTCTTCGCAGCATCATCCCATTCAATTCCGCCGCCGCTGCACCGTAATATAAAGCCGCCCGCGACTCATTTCGTCACGGGCCGGCGGCTGCATAGCTCCCCGATCAGCCGGCCAAGCTCCCGCAGGCAATCCTTCGAAGCCTGGTTGCGCTTGCCATTTGGCGTAGGAACGCCGTACATGCTGAGTCCGGTTCGCAGCCACTCGTCCCGGACGGCCGCAAGACGTCCCGCTTCGGTGTAATCGGTCAGGAATCCGTTCCAGCCGATAGCGATGCCGTCGCCGTCGGCCGCCGCCCGCAGCAGATGGATGTAGTTCTCGAAAGTCTCTACCGGTGCGTCCGGGGGCGCGCACCCGTGCTCATTGAACCAGGTCTCCCAGGTCGCCCAGCCCGGGCTGCGCAGGCCGATGTCCAGGCGCGGCACACCCGACCAGCATTGCGGCGGCCCGGCCAGCACCGGCCCGAA
The DNA here is from genome assembly GCA_026706735.1 of Nitrospinota bacterium. Lineage (GTDB taxonomy): Bacteria > UBA8248 > UBA8248 > UBA8248 > UBA8248 > Bin107. The sequence continues at coordinate 29,989 of JAPOYD010000102.1, forward strand.
CCGTTCCAGGAAGGCGGGCGAGGCCACCGGCACGATTTCCTCATCCAGAACCTTGACCGCATTCTCGTTCGGGTGCGGCGCGCCAACTGAAGTCTCAAAAATAATGTCGAGGCCCACAGGTATCAGCATGGACAGCATGTCGTAGTCGTAGACCACAATCCGGGCCGCGACGTCATCGCCCAGGGACCGCTTCAGCCTCGAAAAGATCGGCAGCAGCAACAGACCCGAGATCTCCAGGGTGCATCCGATGGCCAGGCCGTTTTTGCGGTTGTGAAGCCCGTGAGCGGTGTCTTGCAGGGTGCCCATCGCCGACTGGACGGCGAGAAAATACTTTTCGCCGCTCCGGTTCAGCGCAATTCCCCGGCCCGAACGCTCGAACAGCATCACACCGAGCGCGTCTTCCAGATTGCCCAGGTGACGGCTGATCGCCGATTGCGACGTGCTTCGCTCTTCGGCGGCGCGGCCGACGCTGCCGAGCCGGGCGACCGCTTCGAAGGCGAGCAGCGTGTTGGTGGAGGGAATCTTGAACCGGGGGCCGCTCATGATCGGCCTCCGATGTTCGCCTGAGAATACGCCGGTGCGTGAAGACGAAGACTTGTCGTCGAACCCGCGCCGAACCATGGCCATGCGACCGCATTGTCGTCCGCGTGTCCTCCCTGTCCGGCCCGCCCGGGAAGAAAGAAACGTGACATCCGACCGGACTGGCGAACACACATGGGCACCGAACCTCTCTTTCGCGGTTGCGTGCTTCCCGGCCGGCGCCAGCCGTGGGCGACGCCGTTTTTGGAACTCCCGGCAGGATTTCCAGAAGCACTCGATATAACAAGCAGGATAACCACCAACCAATATCATAAATGATATTGATTATTTTCAATTCTGGCAACAAAACAATATTTGCCTCAGAATAATAAACCTTTCGCGGCCGCGATTGTCGCGAGTTGTGAACACCGTTCTGCACGGGGTCGCCAAACTTGATAACCAGGCAATCCGTTTTGACGTCAATTGTTCGTTTGCCGTGGAATCCGGTACACCTGAACGGAATGCCGGCAACTCCCGAACTCGAATCCGGCAATACGTGAACGCAGGTCAGCGCGCATCCGCAATGTCAGGACGCCGTAGCACAAGGCCTCGCATCCGATAATATCGACCACAATTCTATTATGTTCGGTTGTGGCAACACACGTATCTCAATTGCCGGGGAACTCGGAGACCTGACGATTGCCAGAACGGCGCGTTTCGAGATGATATGGCACTAAACTATTATCAAAATTGAGATATACAAATCTTATATTGGGCATGGTTTAGCATCGAGTTTCTTGTAACAATGCAGAGCGTAGACAGTATCCGACGCTTCGACGCAGGAATTCGGTGGCCACAAGTGCTGACGACAAGATGGGGAGGGGCTCCAAAGACGAACACATGATCAATGGCGATAAAGTTCATTATGGAACTCAAACGGGAGGGCTCGATATGTCTAGAACAAAACTCGCGGCAGCGGCCATGTTCGTCATGGTGGCATCATACTTTTTCATGCTCGCGCATCCGGTGGTTGCGGCCGAGCGCACCGTCAAGATCGCGGCCTGGGGCGCGAAGTCGGGGCCCTTGCGCTCGTTCGGCGTCAACTCCGAGGCCGTGCTCAAAGGGGCGGTGAAGGCCATCAACGATTCGGGCGGCGTGAAACTGGGCGACGGCACCATGGCCAAGATGGAATTCACCTACTACGATTCCGCTTGCAATGCCGATCAGGCCATCTCGATTGCGCGCAAGGTCGAATCGCAAACCCAAGCTTTGGCCGGCATCGGTCCGACGTGTTCCGGCGCTGCGGCGGCCATGTACGGCATCTTCCAGAAAAAGGTGGACGACAAGTCCGACACCGGGCTCCAGTTCCCCATTCTCACCGACACCGCGATTCGTCCCGGCCTTGCCAAAAAGTCCCAATGGACGTTCCGCAACGTGCCCAACGAGATCACCATGTATGACGCGTTGTTCAAATGGCTGCGCGCTCAGTATCCCGACGTCAAGACGATCTACGGCGGAACCGAGACCGACCAGGCCCACTCCAGGATCACCTTCGCCGCCGTCATCGTCCAGAAGGCCAAGAAATACGGCTTCGAGTGGGTCGGCGGCGGCATCGAAGGGGTGACCGGCAAGATTATAGCGGGCATGAAGAATGTGCTCAAAGTCTCGAAATCGTCCAACTGGCTGCTTGCCGATACGAACTTCTCGGTCCAGGCCCGCGCCTTCAAGAGATCAGGCGCCGACATGATGATCATCTCCTCGCACCCCTTCACCACATGCGGCATGCTCAAGGAAATGAGACGCCAGCGAATCAGGCCGAAGGTGCTCGTGGGGCTCACCAGCTCGTCCAGCGCGGAAATCCTCAAGGGTTGCTCCGCCGCCGCGGAAGGCATCTACATCCCGACCGGCTTCGCTCCGATCACGCCCGCCGCCGCGAAAGTCGCCGCCGCCGCCGTGGCCAACGGCGGGTCCGCCGACCTGCACAGCGCGGCCGCCTGGGAGAACGCGCACATCATCAAGCAGGTGGTCGAGGCGACCGGCGTCATGGCCAAGCCCGAGACATTGAAGGCCGACAGGCGCAAGGTACGCGACGGCCTCGAATCCCTGGTCAAAGTCGATGGATTGATGGGCGAGATCGGGCGGGTCCAGGACGAGGGAGAATCCGTCAAACCCTACGTCTTCGTGCAAGCCCAAAAGGGTGCGTGGAAAGTCGTTCACGATCCGCGCTAACACAATCCTCCTCTGACCAGAATCGGGACTGGTGGATTGTTGATGCGGCGACATGGTGAATGGGAGTTCGAACGGACGTCGTTCACCATGTCGCCGGGCCGGGACTGGCGTCTTTCCAAAGGAAGTGCGAGAAAACATGACTAGGCTGGTCCGATCACGTATCCGGTATTAGTCTCGCGCGACGCTGATTGTCCCTGGTCGCTGAGGGTACAAATGAGATCAGACCATGAGTGATTTTGTGCTCGAGTTCGTAGAGATCACCCAGACCATCGGCGATGGCCTGTTTTTCGGCACGACCTATGCGCTGATCGGTATCGGCTTTTCCTTGATTTTCGGCGCCATGCGAAAACTCAACATGACCTACGCCGCGGCGGCTCTGGCCGGGGCGTACGTAGGCTTGGCCGCGTTCACCTTCATCAACGCCCCGGCCCCGGTAGTGTTCCTGATCTCCGCGCTCGCGTCGGGGCTGATCGGCGGCGCCGTGTATATCACCTGCTTCAGGTTCATACCAATCAACAACCACCTTGCCGCCTTGATGGCTTCTATCGGGGCGCTGTTCTTCATCGACGAGATCGTCGTGCATACGACCGATGGCTCACCGCTTACTTTTCCGGCTTTGTTCGACGACGTGATGTTCGAACTGGGTCCTTACGGGATTCGCGGCGATTTGCTGTTCGTGTTGGCGGTGAACATCGTCAGCACAATCGGACTGATTTACGTGCTATACCGAACCCGGCTGGGTCTGGCGACGCGAGCAGTTTCTCAACAGGATGTGGCGGCTCAGCTCTGCGGCATCGACGTCCACCGGACCAATGCCATCACTTTCGTGCTCGCGGGCTTGCTCGGCGGCATTGCCGGTTCGATGACGGCTTCCGCGGTCGGCGTGCTGTCGCCGCTGATCACCGTGCCGCTCACGGTCAAAGGCCTGATCGTCTCGGTTATCGGGGGCCTTGGATCGATTCCCGGAGCCATTGCGGCCGGGCTGCTGGTCGGCGGGCTGGAAAATGCGTTCCTGTATTTCCGGGGCGTCAACGAACGCGACATGTACGTGCTTCTGCTGTTGTTCGTTTTCCTGGTTTTCAGACCCGACGGTCTCTTCGGCTCATCGACAGACCGGGACTAGCTGCCGATGTCGTACTACCTTGGCCTCGCCCAACTCATCGGGATTCACACCCTTCTCGGCTTGTCCGCGTATGTCCTGATGCTGACCGGACAGCTCTCATTGGGTCAGGCCGGCTTCTTTGCGATCGGAGCCTACTCCGCAGGCATTCTCACCGTCATCTTCGAGTTGCCCATTCTTCCCGCGCTGCTCGCGGCCGCGATCATCGCCGCGCTCTTCGCGTTCATCGTCGGTTTTCCCGCACTGCGGGTAAAGGGATTGATGCTGGCGGTCGCGCCCATCGCGTTCGGCGAGTTCGTTCGTTTGTTCTTCTTCAATCTGAGCTGGCGCGTGCCGCGCGGCGACATCGTGGTCGGACCGGACAGCACCAACGGCTTCCGCGAGATTCGGTATTTCGTCGCGAACGGATGGTCGCCGTGGGAGATCACGGCCTTTGTCTGGACGTTCGTCATCCTGGTCATGGCGGCGCTGTGGTGGATGGACCGTTCGCGCGCCGGCGCGGTGTTGCGAGCGGTCGGCGAAGATGAGCTCGCGACCCAAAGCGTCGGCATCAACCTCACCGCGGTAAAGGTGACGGCCATGACCGCCGGCGGCTTCATCGCCGGAATCGGCGGAGCCCTTTACGCGCA
>JAPOYD010000011.1 GCA_026706735.1 Nitrospinota bacterium
TTTATGGTTATAGCGAGAGGACCCGATATGAAATCCATATCTATGCTGCTCGTAATGATGTTGGCGCTCACCGCCTGCTTTGGTGGTGGCGGCGGATCGACGACCGAAGACCGTATCCAGCTCGAGAGGAATACCGAGTTCGACGGCGAGAACCTGCGGGTTTTCGTGAGGTGGAGCGACGGAACCGAGGCTTCCGTCAACACGACCGACGATGTCATCGACGTGCAGCCCGGGGTGACGCCCGTGCCCGGCCATCAGGCGCGGGCCTGGACGTTCCTGAAGATTACGGACGACGCTACATCGGTAGCCCACGCCCTGGTGAGCTGGAACCCGGACGACCCGGCGGACTACCTGATGGCGGGCTGGTGGGCGCGCTTCCCCGACCAGAAGCCGCCGGTTTCGTTCGAGGATTTTATGCCGTTCGCGATTATCGACGGTCCGGAACTCGACCATGGCGTCACGCCGCAATTGCCGGTCGACGGAACGGCCAGTTACGCGGGTCCGGCCGGAGGGCTCTACGCGTACGAGGCCGGGAGCGACTGGGGAGAGAATGAGGGCGACTTCGTGCTCGAGGAGTACCAGGGGACGGTCACTCTCACCGCGGACTTCGAGGACGGCTCCCTGAAGGGCTGCATCGGTTGCGTGGGCGATCTCGCCACGCAGCGCGCGCATTTCGGCGTTTTCCTCGGCCAGGAGGTAAGCGACTTGCAGGGCATCGCCAAGGACTACGAGCTCCATCTCGCCACCGCGATTATCAGGGAAGACGGTATGTTTGATCGCGACAGAGTGACGCTGAAGCACCCGACGCGGAACATCACGCTGTCGGAGGGGTTCTGGGGCGGGGCCCTTTCCAGCCGCCAGGACACGGACGGGAACCCCCGGCTGGTGATGGGCTTCAGCAGCGTCTATTTCGAGGAGAGCGACGGCAGCGCGGGCGCGCTGACCGGGTCATTCCTGGGTCTGAGCGAGCGCTTCAGGGAAAACGGGGTGTCCCGATTCCCTCCCCCTCAAGACAAGTGATCGATTGGAAAGCGGGCGCTTTTCACCAGAGCGCGCGGGTGAGGTCGCTCAAGGAGCATTTCTGGCGGCCCCCGGCGTCGAAATTTTCGGGCGCGAGCCAGCGGTCGTGCGCCTCGCGGACGGCGGGCCATTCCTCCTGCGTGAGAGAGAACCAGGCGGTGTCCCGGCTGCGGCCCTTGACGATCATGTGGTTCAGGAATATCCCTTCGTAGCGAAAGCCCAAACGCAGGGCCGCGCTGCGCGATGCCGTGTTCATGGCGTCGCACTTCCATTCCAGGCGGCGGTAGCCCAGGGTTTCCAGGACGTGCTTCATCTTGAGCGAGAGCACCTCGGTGGCCCGTACGTCGCGCTGCCAGGCGCGGCCGAACCAGATGTGGCCGATTTCGGCGACCCCGACGGCGGGCCTGATCTCCATGAAACTGCCCATGCCGCCGAGGCGGCCCGTGGCGTTGTCGCGGTAGACGACGAACACAGGATCCGTGGACGCCTGGCGTTCGATAAGCAAGGCATGCACCTGCTCTTCGCCGGAGAAGGGCCCCACATTCATGTAATCGAATATACGGTCTGTGTCTTCGCCCCCGGTTGCCGCCTGGAAAATGTCGGCGGTGTCGCGCTCCGCAGTGACAGGCTCCACAGAAGTTCTGGGTCCAGTGAGCCTAACACCCTGGAAACCTTCCCAGCGGCTATGAGCGACTTCTGCGTTGCCGATGGGTCGCCTGTTCGCTGCGCTCGCGAGCTCCAGTTCTGTGGCCATTGGAAACTTTCCCTAATTGTGAAAAGTTTGTAGCTGCGCGAAAAAGATCGAACGCATTTTCAATAAACTCAAAAATGCGCCCCATCGCCATGCGTAATGGAAGCCTCGGCAAAACCTTTCCCGCGCTCGTTCATATCGCAAAAACCTGGAGCATATCGAGACGACTCATCGATGCGTTCCGGCAAATCGGGCCATGTCCCTCAAGCTGCGCATCGCGGCGTCCTACCCTCCGGCAATCGCTCCAACGATGAGAAGCGGCTCCGCGCCGGATGCGATGGCTTCAGGCAGCGGCGTCTCCGGCGGGTCGTGGGTGACGTCCTCCTGGCAGGCGAAGAAGCGCACCAGTGGCCGCCGGCGGCCCGTATCGTGATCGCGGATCGTGCCGCGCAGCATCGGGTAGTGGGCTTCGAGCGCATCCAGCACGCTGCCCAGCGTCACCACACCGTCTACGGTCAGCGTCACCTCAGCGCCGACGCCGGCGAGCGTTTGCAGATGGTAGGGGAGTTCGACGCGGATCACGGCAGCGTCTGCACCTCAACGGACAATACGCTCGGCAAATCGCGCACGATCGACGACCAGCGGTCTCCACCATCCGGCGATACGTACACCTGTCCGCCTGTCGTGCCGAAATAGATGCCGCAGGGATCGAGCGAATCGGCAGCCATCGCACCCGCAGCACGTTCACGTAGCAATCCTTCTGGGGCAGCCCGTCCGTCAGCGCCTGCCATTCGTTGCCGCCGGAGCGGCTTCGGTAGACGCGCAGTTTCCCTTCGGGCGGATAGCGCTCCGAGTCGCTCTTGAGGGGAACGACGTATATCGTCTCGGGTTCGTGCGCATGAACTTCAATCGGGAAGCCGAAGTCGCTGGGCAGGTTGTCGCTGACCTCGTGCCAGTTGTCGCCCGCATCGTCGCTGCGCATCACGTCCCAATGTTTCTGCATGAACAGCGTGTCGGGGTTCGACGGGTGCATCGCCAGACGGTGCACGCAGTGGCCGATCTCGGCGGTCGGATCGGGCAAGAACTCTGAGTTCAAGCCGCGATTGATCGGCTTCCATGTCTCGCCGCCGTCTTCGGTGCGAAACGAACCCGCCGCAGAGATCGCGACGAAAATCCGATTCGAGTCCTTCGGGTCGAGCAGAATCGTGTGCAGGCACATGCCGCCGGCGCCCGGCATCCACCCGTCGCCCGTATTGTGGTTGCGCAGAGCCGCAAGTTCGTGCCACGACTCTCCGCCGTCGGTGGTGCGGAACAATGCGGCGTCCTCGACACCGGCGTAGGCGACATCCGGATCGGTGAGCGACGGTTCGAGGTGCCACACCCGCGTAAATTCCCACGGGTGCTGCGTGCCGTCGTACCACTGGTGCGTGGTCAGGGGGCGGCCGGTTTTCTCGGAAGTGTCGTAGGCGAACTTGTTGCTCTCGCCCTGCGGCATCGGCGGGTTCGCCTCATCGTCAGGAGAAGCATCTTGCCGGGAAAGCTCTGATCCGGGCTGTTCCCAGGTCCGGCCGCCGTCGTTCGAGCGCTGAATGACCTGCCCGAACCAGCTGCTGGTCTGCGATGCGTAGATGCGGTCGGGATCCGCCGGGGAGCTCTTGAGGTGGTAAATCTCCCAGCCGGCGAAGTGCGGTCCTGTGACGGACCAGTTCCGGCGCCCTCCGTCGGCCGTAAGGATGAAGGCGCCTTTTCTGGTGCCCACGAGTACCCGGATTGTGCTCACCGTCGTTCTCCCATGTAGAACGCGTCAAGTCTTGGACGATATGCCCAGGCGGCACGAATTCAGGAGGGAATTATATACAAAAGTCTGCAAGACGTGAGAAATTAATTTCCGTAAATATGGATAAATTCACGGGGTTTTTCGATAAATTAAATCGCCCGGGAATAAATGAAGTATTACTTTAAGTATCTCGCGCAATTATCTGACTAAAAACCCTTGTTCAATGCAAGACCGAAGAAAATAGCGAACAGGGCGAGCACTGCGTTCCCGAGGTTCACGTGTTCGAGCGTTTTGAGCAATTTCATGCGCTCCGCCGTCGTATCGCCTATGGGACGCCCGTTTCCGGCTGGGCCCATCCCCCGCGTGAGACGCAAGCCCACCGCGAAGAACTGGAAGCTGATGCCCATCATCATCAGGAAAACCGTCAGTAATTTAAGCCCCAGCGGCACGAATAGCTTCCCGAAAGCAGGACCCATCGCCATCTTGAGACCCGTCAGATACCACGCGCCCGTCATGATGAGCACGCCCATGCAGAT
>JAPOYD010000051.1 GCA_026706735.1 Nitrospinota bacterium
CTCACGCTCTATGACCTCTACACGGCGGATGAGTGTTTTCTCACCTCTTCTTTCAGCCGGGTGCACGCGGTAGCCGAGGTGGACGGGAGGCCCATCCCCGCCCCCGGCCCCGTAACGCAAAGGCTGCGCGCCGATATTCTCGAGATGGAAAGAACCGAGGGCGAGCCGATAGACTGAAGCGCGCGCGCCGATTCCGCCAAGTCGGGATGCCGCCCCGGGATTCCGGCGCGCCGGACGCGAACGGCCCATGAGAAACAGGAGAAGGGTGAAAATGGCGACGATGGAGGATTTCGAGAAGCTGGACATCCGCCTGGGGCGCGTGGTCGAAGTAGAGGATTTCCCCGAAGCGAGGAAACCAGCTTACAAGCTCTGGATCGATTTCGGCGAGGAGCTTGGGGTCAGGAAATCATCCGCCCAGCTCACGGCGCTTTATTCCAGGGAAGAACTCGAGGGAAAACTCGTGCTCGCCGTGGTGAACTTCCCGCCGAGGCAGATAGGGCCCTTCATGTCCGAAGTGCTCACGCTCGGCGTGCCGAACGCGCAAGGCGAAGTGGTGCTCATCGCGCCCGATGAAAAAGGCGCCGTCATCGGCGGACGGTTGTTTTAGGAAGATATGAAAAAAATGCGCTCTTAAAATTACTCCCCCCTTGAGGGGGTCGAGCTTCCCGAGGGGAAAGCCCGACAGAAGCCGAGCGGTTTGTGCGAAGGCTGATACGTGGGGGGTCAGCCTTGACTGAAGAAGAAGCGGCTGCTTGACTTCAAAGGCGCAATCACTCCCTATTCGGTCGCGATTGATTATCTGGTTCGTTCGATGAGTTCGCGCAGGGCCATGCGGCTTTCCGTCTGCCCTTCGATGAGCTCGCGCAAGGACGTCATCGACTCATCGTGTTTGCGCTCCGAATCCGCCGCCCGGACCTCCGCCCCCCGCGCCATGACGCGGATGCCGTAATACATCATGGCGAGGATGCTCCCCGCCGTTACCAGCAAATGCAAGGTTTCGTAAGTCGTCATCGCCTTTTTCCGTTTCGTCCGGCGGCTTCATCTTTCCCGTTATCGCCGGTCCGTCCCCCTCCGCAATGACGGCTGAAGGAAGGATTGTCGTCTGCTTTGCAGGGGTCTCATAATGCGACCCGTGGTTTGGACGGCCAAGGGTGAAGGGACGCATGTATGCTTCCCCGACAGGTCACCGGCTCGGTCGAACTATAATGCCGTAGGGACAGGCCCCTGTGCCTGTCCTGACGGAGGACAACCACGGGGGGTTGTCCCTACACCCGTGCCAAGATTACAGTGGGCCTCTTAGATCAAATCCGACCTAACGCCCCGCATCGGCTTTCGAGCCGCACTTGACGGGTTCCATGCGCATGCTCTCACACTTGGAAAGCACGCGCTCCAGAGCCTCCTTCTCGCGCCGGTCGATCGTCAACCCGTAAGCCTGCCGCACCTCTACTACCCGGTTCACAAACCAGCATTGGTTTTTTGGAGGAAGCCAGTCGGCGGCGTCCTTGTCGCTCTTTTGATATCGGTTGACACTCGGCGAGGCAAGCGTCAAGTTGCGCAGATCGCTTGCAAATCGGAGACGCTCCTCCCGACTGCGCGAACACAGACCTGAATCGTGCGCCTCGCTGGTAGCAACAATGTGCTCGATGTCCGTCTCACGTTCAGAAGCAAAGCATCGCTTTGTGTAAGGGCCATAAACTGATCCAAGCCGTTTCACAATCTTCCGTTCCAGTTTCTGCGAATAACCATAGTCTTTCTTTTTATCGTACGGCGAACAACGACACTCTGGCACCACAACAAGGCCGCGCCATGTCTCCGCCACGGAAACACCGGCCGTCAACGCGCACGTCAGCACGGCGCAGGCGCAGATGCTCCATCTTTTCATGTTCGGGTCCTCAGCAGAGGGCCTGATAGCCCTCCGTCGATATGCGTTTACGCTACTCTGTCAGCTATAGAACGCACCTCGTGATTTTCGTTTATCTGGCGAGCCTTCTACGTCAAATCGGGCCGCTCCTCGTCCTGGTAGTGCGCGAGTCCCTTTGGGGCGGTGCCGTTGTTGCGAAGCACGTGCATGGGCGCGGGCGTGAGCGGCTTCCACTGGGTCTCCTCCGGCGGTTCCGGCCACTCGTGCGGGAGATGGCGGTAGGCGTTCGGGCCATCTGCGGCTTCCAGATGCGCGCAGGCGTCGTCGCACACCGCCCGCTGGCCCGCCCGGTCGCCCACGTCTCCGAGCATGCGCCCGAAGGGATACTGGATGAAGACCGCCCTCGGCACGCAGACCTTCTCCGACACCTCGGGCTGGTTACATATCGAGACGGTGGCGATTCCCAATTCTTCCAATCTTCTTTGCAGCAGGCTCACGGACCGCATGCAAAGCGGTCAGACGGGGATGAGAAAGGCCGCGTCCACGCCCTCTGCGTGCATCTTCTCGGCCATCAGGGGGGCCGTCTTCTTCATCAGGGGGTGGAAGTTGGGCGTATAGCCCATCGTGGAGTAGAGGGTGTCGGCCAGCGCGCCGATTTTTCCCTCGCGCTCGTAGTCGAGAAAAATATCCACTGGGAACGAGACGTTCCGGTCTTGTTTCAGGTACTCGGTGTTGATGTGCAGGTGCGAGTATTCGCAGTCATCCTGGGCGGCCGTCCTGGGAATCTCGCGGTGCGTTGGGTCCCCCCAGTGCGGCTCGCGCCATTCGCGCTCATAGTCGAAGGAGACGTCTCCTTTCATGAATATGCCCGCCGTGGAGACGAGGGTGACCTTGCACTCAGAGAGCGGCTTCGGGAGCGGTGTCCAGGGCGTCTTGGCCGGGTCGGCGGGCCGCATGGCGTCGATGCGCGTCTTGCTGCCGGGGTAATAGACGTAACCATCGACTTTCGTGACTGGTGACATGGGGTCTTGCTCCTTTATTGAATCAATAATTCGTATAAAGAACGCATAAAAGCTGATTCGCCAACTCCGCGTCGCCCTCGATCGCAAGGCGGCCGGCAGCCTCCATGGCGCTTCGCTTCGCGCGCCCGTAGAGCAAAAGAAAATGCGCCTCGGCGTCCGCCGTGATTGTGGCGTCGTGCGCGCCGGACGTGTGGGCGGATTCTTCCGCCTTCTCCCCGGCGACGGTGATGGCCCACTCGCGGTCCGGCTTCGTGGAACGGAACAGGAAGCGGCCGTCGAAGGGCGGGTTCTCGCGGACACCGAAAAGCCTGCTCTGGCTCGCGGGGAGGAAGGTCATGACGCCCTCCACGCCTTCTGCAGAGGCGCAGGCTTCGGTGTCTTCGCCGTATCGGATGTCCCAGTCGTGCGCCACGAGTTCCACCAAGCGCAGCCCGATCCAGGCGTCGAGCCGCGTCAAGCCCCGGGGGTGAAAACCGAGCTTGCCTACGTCGTCCGCGGTGATGTCCGCGAGCGCCTCGTTCACTTGGGAGGCTGTGGCGTCGAACGCGTCCATCATCTCTTCCCTGGGCAGGGCCATGAGTTCCTCGCCCTTGGCGGCGCGGATGGCGAAAAACTCCTTCGTGTTGCTCCCGTAGGGCGGCTCGGGCGGCAGGCCCTCCAAGGCGCGGCGTATGGAGTTCGTGTAAAAATCGGCCCCCGTCACCAGGTGGGAGACGGCGTGCTGCGCCCCCCAGCCGGGGCAGAAGGTGTCCACCTCCCAGCGCGCGTCCGAAAAGGCGCGCCAGTAAGCCGAGAGGCGTTCGGATTCGGATTTCACCAGGGAGACTCGGGAAAGTTGTTCTTCAGGACTCACGTGGGCGTCCTCCGTCTCGCGGGACCGCGAATTGTCTTTGAAAAGGAAATCCCCATCCCATGAACGGGGCCTCAAGTATTGCGAAACCCGGGGCCGCTGGCAAGGGGGCGTTGAAAAAGCTCCGTGGCAGGGCAAAGGCACCCCCCCCTTTAAGGGAAAACCCCATAAAGGCACCCCCCTACCCCCCCTTGTCAGGGGTCAAACGCGAGTGAGGAACGAGCGTTTGCA
>JAPOYD010000111.1 GCA_026706735.1 Nitrospinota bacterium
ATGGCGAAACGCTATTTCGGCGTAAAACCGCTGGTCGTCGGCCCGGGAATACGGACGGGCATCTCCATCAAGTACGACAATCCCCGCGAGGTGGGAGCGGACAGAATCGTCAACGCCGTCGCGGGGTACCACCTCTACGGGGGGCCTTTGATCATCGTCGATTTCGGAACGGCTATCACTTTCGACGCGTTATCCGCCTCGGGAGAATATCTGGGCGGCGCCATTTCGCCCGGGCTGGGAATTGCCTTAGAAGCCCTCATCGACAAAACGGCCCGGCTTCCCAGGGTCGAAACCGCCGTTCCACCCTCGGTCATCGGGAAAAACACGGTCCACAGCATTCAGGCAGGCATCGCGTACGGATACCGGGGCCTTGTCCGGGAAATCGTCGACTGTATGAAGACAGAACTCGGGCGCGACACCAAAGTCGTCGCAACGGGCGGGCAGAGCTTGGCTTTGGGTGAAGAAGAAGGCGTTTTCGACATGATCAACCCCGATTTGACGTTGCTGGGCCTGCGCCTTATCGCCGAACGAAATCCCTGAACCGCACCGAGAGGCGGCCGTCCCGTCGAAGGTGGGCCGGTGAAAAACCCCTTTTTCGATCGGAATCCACCCCCGCCGGAATGACGGTGAACACCCTCGATTGGAGGGGGCAACAACCCCCTCAAAGGGGAAGTCATTTCATAAGCGGATGTCTAAAGAGAAATCCATTCCCTGTTTTTCGGGGCTTATTCAGCAAGCCCGAACGGATGCAGCCGCAAGGACGCGCTACTGAAACGCATCCCGAATCAGTTCTTTCGCTATCGGCTTTTTCCCCGCCTCCGCTTCGAGCAAAACCACGTCGAAGCGACAGATGGATGAGCGCTCTTCGGGGTGCGTCATCAGATAGTGCTGCGCGGCCTGCGCGATTCTGCGCTGTTTCTCGCGACCCACGGCCTCGGCGCCGCTCAGGGACCTGCCCAGCGCGCGGGTCTTCACCTCGATGAACGACAAAACCCCGCCTTCGCGCGCGACGATGTCCACCTCGTAGCGCGAGCCGCGGTAGTTTCGCTCGATGATTTCAAAGCCGCGTCTGCGCAGGAAGTTCACGGCGGCGTCTTCCCCGATTTTTCCGCTCTCGCGGCTCATAACGTCTTCATGCTCCAGCCACGGCCGTCACGCCCCGGAAAGTCCGCCGGTGAATACGGCAGGGGCCATACCGCTCCAGAGCGGCCAGATGATCCCGCGTGGGATACCCCTTGTGCTTGCCGAAACCATAGCCCGGGAAACGCCCGTCCATCCGGGCCATCACCCTATCACGGTAGACCTTGGCGACCACGCTCGCCGCCGCGATGCAGGCGCACCGCGAATCCCCCTTCACCAGGGGGGTTTGCGGGAGCGGGACGGGAATCCTCCTGTTTCCGTCAACGAGTACGTGGGCGGGCGTGGTCCTGAGCCCCTCCACGGCTGCCGCCATGGCGCGAAGGGAGGCTTGCAGGATGTTGATTCTCTCAATCTCGCGCGGGCCCGCCGCCGCCAGGGCGACGGCGCGCGCTTTCGCCAAAATCTCGGGCAAAAGCGCCTCCCTCTGCTGCGGGGATAGTTTCTTGCTGTCGTCGAGACCGACGATTGGACACTCGGGGTCCAGCACCACGGCGGCGGCCACCACCGGGCCCGCCAGGGGGCCGCGCCCGGCCTCGTCCACGCCTGCGACGGGCGAAGCGCCTGCGCTCGCGAGTTCGCGTTCGATGGAATACATGAAAGACCAAAAAGGGCGGTGGGTTTCCCCAATATATCCATGAACCGGAGAGTTCTCAAGGCGCGAACCCGTCTCCGGCTTGGGAGTGGCCTGAAAATCTGAGAATATGAGGATATTCCTCGAACCCGAAAAAATACCGACTGGAGATGATACGTTGGCCAAACCCAAGTTGTTCCGAAAAGACCATCTCATCGACTCGCACGACGAAGGCATCAAGCTGCACTTGAGAGAGAAAAAACCCCGGGGAATGAAAAAATCCGAGGCGGCGGGCACGCTGCTCATGGTGCACGGGCAGAGCACCCCCGCCCCCGTCGCCTTCGACTTGCCGCTCCCCGGCTACTCGTGGATGGACTTCGCCGCCTCACGCGGCTTTCACGTCTATGCGCTGTGCATCCGGGGCTACGGGCCCTCTACGAGGCCGCCGGAAATGCTGAGAAGCCCCGCCGGCCAGCCCCCGGCCGTGCGAGGGATCACCGCGGTACGCGACATTGACGCCGCCGTGCGCTTCATTTGCGAACAAAACGCCATAGGCAAGCTGAACCTTCTCGGCTGGTCGTGGGGCACGACGACGACGGCCGCCTTCACCGCCGGAAAGCAGACAAGAGTCCGGCGCCTTGCGCTCTATGCGCCTTTTTACGCATACGACAACCCCCGGGCGGCGGCCCTCTGGGAAGACCCCGCGCGCCCCGGCCGCTGGGACCCTCGAAAGGGAGCATGGCGCTGGGTGACGGAAAGCTACCAGCGCGAGCGCTGGGACGGAAGCATTCCCAAGGGGCAGCACGCGAAATGGCGGAGGGAGGCGGCGATCAAACGCTTCTGGAGCGAACAGCAGAAATTCGACCCCGAGGGCGCTAAGAGAAAAACACCCGCCGTCCGCGTGCCCAACGGCGCGATGGCGGACAGCTACGACCGCGCGCGCAACAAGCCGCTCTATGACGCCAGCCGAATCACCTGCCCGGTTCTGACCATCCGGGGAGACCACGACAGGAGTTCGACAGACCCCATCTTCGCCGCCGTGTACCGCGCGCTCGTGAACAGCCGGGGGAAGCGCTCCATCACATTGGGAGACGCCACGCACTTCGCCCAGTACGAATGGTGCCGCGAGGCCCTGTACAACGAGGTGCAGAATTTCATCGAGGGTTGAAACGGGAGAAACCAGCAACAAAAAAGACCCGGGACTTTGTCTCGGGTCTTCTGAATCGGACGAATAACCTACCTCCTCGCGCCGAAAGCGGCGACTACTGCTTCGTTTGCGAAGTAGGCAAATTTATTTGGTACCATAAAAATTTAACACCGACTTTTTCACAAGCCTTCATGATTCTGTATTCATATTTTCCCACTTTTCCATCCGTATCATAGATGACCACAACAGGCTCTTTTCCCGTCAGGACAGAAAAGAAAACAGCCTGTTGCAAACTATCGAGGCTGCTTCTCTTATCTAAGCCGCCTTCATAGACAGAATCCGAGGTCTCACAATCCACCTTCACATAACCCTTGGGATATCTATGTCGAGTCTCGGTAACACCACCAACGCTAGCGCAAAAGATTTTATTGTATGCGTCTTCGCTCATTCTCTTTGTTTTTGATTTTACAGGTCGTTTAGGGCTTCTTTCACGTGGATAAATACCAGGAGGAGAAAAACCAGGGCTTCGATGGCAATGTCTTACTCCTGTTCTTCGATTATAATGACAACCATCTGCGGCCAAGCCACCGCCATGCGCAAATGAAAAAACAGGGATTGAAATTATGATTGCGACCATAATTCCGAAAAAGAGTACCGACAGATACCGGACCATCTCTACCCTCCTCGTATGGGTAAAGTTCGAAACGCCATGCGCCGTCTTGATTTGGGTCTGGTTGCGGCTCTAGCATGGCGTCGAGAGAAATGTTAGTGGGCTGAACGATGGACAAACAAAAAGGCATCAACACTTTTAAGTCAAGATATTTCGCTTATGGTCTACCTCCATCACCTGGGCGGCCTTGTCTTTGCGATCTCTCAATTGAGGCTGTTAAATAATCCTAATTTCGTGATCCGGCGCATCTAGCCGACGGGGGAAGGAGACAACACTCCCCCCTTGAGGGGGTCGGGCTTCCCGAGGGGAAAGCCCGACAGAAGCCGAGCG
>JAPOYD010000176.1 GCA_026706735.1 Nitrospinota bacterium
TTTTTCCCGAACGATGATGAGATAGCTCATGACGATCAACGCAGGGTTCGGGCAGTTGGTGTAACAATCCTCAAAGAAGCGGCTGATTGTGGGGATACGGTTCTCACATTCGACGATTTCCTGGAACGCATTTCAAGTCGCTTCCCAGAAGGACGCGCATGTCGACCAGACAGAGAAATCTTTCTAGCCGAGGCAGACTTTTATAAGAACATCTTGTGGCTGTCTCTGGACTCCGATCCAAAGCTAGTTGCAATCAAACATCTCAAATTTCTCGAGCAGCATATCGCATCAATGGTCAAGCGTCGTGCTAAGAAAGTGAATTCTGCTCCTAACTCCCAGATTAACTGGCTTGACGCATTAGAGAAAGAATTCGGCAATCCTAATTCTGAGCGTAAACGTGCAGCATTAGATGAAAAGAAAAAAGCATTGGAAACCCTGTTCTCAAGAAGGGTAAGCGTTTTAACCGGTGGTGCCGGAACGGGCAAAACATCGGCACTTAAAGTATTCCTTGAGGAACTCGATCGTTCAGAGGGTCACCATTCGACACTTCTGCTGGCTCCGACGGGGAAAGCGCGCGTTCGTCTTTCCACAAGAACCAAGCGCAATGCCATGACAATTCACCAGTTTCTGCTTAAGCAGGATTGGTTTGTGCCCGATATTTTCACCCTAAAAACTGAGAGCTCTCAGACGCCTCATCAAGCCACAACTGTAATCATTGATGAATGCTCAATGATCCCCGTCGATCTTTTCGGGACGCTGTTGCGCGCCATTGATCCGGGGCCGTTGAGTCGTTTAATACTGGTGGGCGATCCGGATCAACTTCCCCCAATCGGCCCAGGGAGACCCTTCGCGGATATTATCGAATGGCTACAAAATGAGCATTCAGAGTGCATTGCACCCTTGAATGTATGTATGCGAACCGACAGTGAAGACGCTCCTACTGAAGACAGTGTTGCTCTAGCCCTCGCGGATGGCTACAGAACATCGACTGTCAGCCCGAGCGACGACGAAATTCTGGCCACCGTCGCTCAGGGAAAATCAATGGGCGATCTGGAAGTCGAGTTCTGGAATGACCGTGATGATTTGCTCGAAAAGCTGAAAAGCCGGATGTCAATAAATCTCGGCATTCAAGACAACGATTACAATAGTTTCAACCGCTCGCTTGGAATTGATAGTCAAAAATGGGAATCTAGTGAGAACTGGCAAATCCTCTCTCCCACTCGTGCACAATACTTTGGCACAGACGATCTTAACCGACTTATACAATCGGAATTCAAAGGAGGTCTTATAGCTCAGGCTAGCCGACCATCCTCCAAGTTTCCACGACCCTTTGGCGATCAAGAAATCGTCTACACGGACAAAGTGATCCAAAATATTAACCGGAGCACCAAAGGTTGGCCGCGAAATACAGGTTTGGACTATGTGGCGAACGGAGAAATCGGAATCGTCAAAAACACCAAGAAGGGAACCGGGTCGTCATATCTTGATGCGGTTTTTTCAACGCAGCCCAAAGTATCCTATCGATATTTCGGCAAGCAAGTTGAGGACAATCTGGCACTTGCTTACGCTCTGACGGTCCACAAGGCACAGGGAAGTGACTTTGACACTGTGTTTCTGATCATCCCGCAAAAAGCGACTACCTTGTCACGAGAATTAATCTACACGGGCCTCACCCGTTTTCGCCACAAGCTTGTTTTGCTGATTGAAAAGGACATCGAGCCACTGCTCCAACTACGCAACCCGAGTTACTCAGACACGCGCCTACGCAACACCTATATGTTCACCTTGTCTCTGCGGCCAATCAGTGACGTACCACAAACTCACGTCGAGACGCATATTCACCGAACTCGGAAAGGTGTGGCTGTTCGATCAAAGAGCGAAGTTATCGTAGCGGACGTACTCGATACTCTTGGAATCAGCTACGACTACGAAAAACCCCTGTATTCTCGTTCAGACTCAGAAGATTTTCGCCTTCCAGACTTCACGGCAAGTTTCGAGGGAGATATCTACTACTGGGAGCATCTTGGAATGTTAAGCGTGCCAGATTACCGGGAAGCTTGGAAGCGTAAGCGTCAATGGTATGAGGACAACGGATATGCTGACCGCCTGATCATTTCGGAAGACGGGTTGGACGGAAGCATCGATGCAACTCAAATCGAGAAGACCGCTCAAGAACGAATCCTTGAGGCATAGATCCCTGAAGATGTTTAATGGGAGTTTGCAGCTGCGGCCGTCCATGATTCGTTTCTGCCCGCAATTTCCCGCAATTGCCGTCATTCCCGAAATCGCAGACTGCGCTATCGTGCGCGCTGCGCAGGGAAGCCGAACTCTCCCTCTTCGGTCGAGTCCGGTCCCGCAGCGGATGGAGCGGATACCAAGGATGCGAAGTTTTTCCATGGCACTGAACCACGGGTCGAGAGCGAAGGGGGACGGTTTCTTCCCCGCCCTCCAAGATAAATGAATGCCTTTCGCATCACTTCGCCAAGGGACTCTCTTCGCTTCTCGCGCCGATGCAGCGGAGCATCGCGCATCGCCTCGCAATCGCGTTCGCCTCTCGCTCGCTGGTCGGACTCGGAAATCCTCACGAAATGAGCCGCATTCATAAATGCAAGGAGGGCGCGAAAATGAAAATAATCATATTTTCGATAAAATTCGATAAATTCACGGGGTTTTTCGATAAATTCCTGAAAATTATATCTGATGTAATTGATTGTAATCAAAAGAGTTACCATATAAATCTGAGCGTATCACACTCAGATTCAGCGGCAAAAAAAGTTTTTTGCCTGCCCCGCATTTCCTCGCAATTGCCCGCATTTGCGCACGCGGGCGAGAGAGGCTTTCAGGAACCCCCCGCCCGGGTCCCGAGAACGCGAACACCCTCATCCGGTCCTCCGAACATCGCATGGCCCCATCCCCCATAAACGATGTATAATCCCCTCCACCGCACCGGCCGCCTGGTGCCGATTATTTTCATCCCATTTCTTAAAACCAGGAGACCGTCATGGAGCGCAGACAAGCGAGTGATTTCGACCAGGAATTGCTGGATCTGTTTGATGAGTACGTTCACGGCATCATCGAGCGCAGGGAGTTTCTCGACAAGGCGGCCAAGTTCGCCGTGGGCGGCCTCACCGCCGCCGCCCTGCTGGATATGCTCTCGCCCGACTACGCCCTTGCGAAACAGGTCGATGAGAACGACGCGCGCATCAAGGGCGAGACGATCGAGTATTCCTCACCCAAGGGCCACGGCAAGATAAAGGGTTACCTCGTCCGGCCCGCCGGCGGGGGCAAGCGCGGCGGCGTGGTCGTCGTGCACGAGAACAGGGGGCTGAACCCCTATATCGCGGACGTCACACGCCGCGCCGCCGTGGCGGGCTTCACGGCGCTTGCGCCCGACGGCCTCACACCGCTTGGCGGATACCCCGGCAACGACCCGGACGGCAAGGTCATGCAGCGAAAGCTGGATAAGGGGAAACTGCTGCAGGATTTCTTCGCCGCCTTCGATCACCTGAAGGCCGACGCGAACGCGAACGGCAAGGTTGGCGTGGTGGGCTTTTGCTACGGGGGCGGCGTCTCGAACGCCATGGCCGTCCAGAAGCCGGATCTGGCCGCGTCGATTCCCTTCTACGGCCGCCAACCCAAGACCGAGGCCGAGGTCGCCAGAATCAAGGCGCCCCTGCTGCTCCACTTCGGCGAATTCGACCGCCGCATCAACAAGGGGTGGCCCGCCTATGAGGCCGCGCTCAAGAAACACGGCAAGGAGTACACCGCGTACTTCTACCCGAAGGCCAACCACGGCTTTCACAACGACACCACGCCGCGCTACGACAAAGCCGCCGCCGAACTCGCCTGGAAGCGCACGATCGACTTCTTCCGGGCGAAGCTCGCCTAGAAGATCAAATTAAGGCTGCCTCCCTCGAGAGAGGGGGGCATCTTCTATATTTTCGCGCAACACAGCTTTCCTCTCACCCCATTCATCCGGCATAATGAGCGGCCATGAGGACCCTGTTCGGGCGGACATCGACTCCGCCTGCCGTTTTCAACGAGACAGGGATTCCAAACCTCATGCGCGGCCTGCCGGGAAAATTCATCGACTTCAACAAATACATTTCCAGACGTTTTGATGAGATGTTGCCCGAGAAATTCCGGGTGGACGGACAGGCGCATTTCCGAGAAAATTTCGCGCCGCCACACATCCCCGATTCCGTCTTCGTATACGATGTCGGCGGGGGGCGACATCCCCTGCTCTCTGCACAGGAGAAAGAGCGGCGGGGCCTACGGGTCGTCGGTCTCGACATCGACAGGGGAGAACTCATGCGTGCGCCGCGCGGAGCTTACGACGCGACCATCCAGGCCGACATCACCCAATACCAAGGATGCGAAACCGCCGATGTGGTGATCTGCCAGACGCTGCTCGAGCACGTCGCAGACACGAAATCCGCTTTCTCCGGCCTGGCGAGCATATTGAAAAAAGACGGCGTCGCTCTCCTCTTCACGCCGTCAAAAAACTCTCTCTATGCGCGCTTGAACCTGCTCATCCCCGAGAGGCTCAAGAGTAAACTTCTGAGGCTTCTCTACCCCGAACTTGCGGAGAAGTCCGGTTTTCCGGGCCGGTATCATCGCTGCACGTTGTCCGAATTCGAAGAAATGGCGCGCGGACAAGGCTTAGATGTGGTTCAGAAAAGAGCCTATTATTACAGTGAGTATTTCAGCTTTTTTGCGCCCCTTCACGTTCTCTGGCGGGTGTGGCTTTGGGTTTTCTTTCTCCTGGCGCGCGAGCAGGCGGCCGAGACCTTCAGTATGGCGCTTCGCAAAAAATGAGAATGGGAACCAGAGCGCGCTCCGGTTCATCCACTAAAGCTGAGCGGACATCATGTGCGGCGTTGCGGGTTTTATCTTCACGCATCGAGAAACGGACGACCCTCGGGGCGTCGTCTCGAGGATGGCGGAAAGCCTGCGCCACCGGGGGCCCGACGACGGGGGAAGCTGGGTCGACGAAGCGGCGGGCGTCGCTCTGGGACACAGGAGGCTCGCCGTCATCGATTTAAGCGCGGATGGCCGCCAGCCGATGATCTCACGCGGTGAAAGATACGTCCTCTCCTACAACGGGGAAATCTATAATTTCATCGAACTGCGCGATGAATTGACGCACGAGGGGGTGCGCTTCAAGGGCCGCTCGGACACTGAGGTCCTCCTCGCTGCGGTGGAGACTTGGGGGCTGGAGGCGGCCATGCGGCGTTTCGTCGGTATGTTCGCCTTCGCCCTTTGGGATCGTACGGAGAAAACGCTGCACCTCGCGCGTGATCGCATGGGTGAAAAACCCCTCTATTATGGCTGGTGCGGAAAATCCTTTCTCTTCGGCTCGGAACTCAAAGCCCTCCGCGCGCATCCTGACTGGGCAGGTGAAATCTCCGCCGACGCGCTGGCCGCGTACATGAAACTGGGCTCCGTGCCCGCTCCACATTCCATCTACCGGGGAATCTATAAACTGCCGCCCGCCACCATCTTGAGCCTACGCGCCTCGGACGAACCAGAGCTTCTGCCCGGGCCGAGCGTGTACTGGTCCGCACAGGATGTCGTGAGGCGCGCATCCACAGACAGAGAAACACTCACCGACGATGAGGCGCTTGCCCAACTAGAAGAAGTGCTGAAGCGCTCAATACGCCAGATGCTAAGGGCGGATGCGCCGCTCGGCGCGTTTCTCTCAGGCGGGGTCGATTCTTCGAGCGTAGTCGCTCTGATGAAGGAAGAAAGCGGAGCACCCGTTCGGACGTTTTCCATCGGCTTTCACGAGAAAGGCTATGACGAGGCCCTCCATGCGCGTGAGATGGCCCGCTGTCTCGAAACCGAGCACACCCAATTTTACGCTGGCCCGAGAGTAGCGCTCGAAGTCATTCCGCGCCTGCCCCGGCTCTATGACGAGCCGTTTTCGGATCCGTCCCAGATTCCTACGCACCTCTTGTGCGCCCTTACGCGCGACCACGTAACGGTCGCCCTCTCGGGCGATGGGGGTGATGAGCTTTTCGGCGGCTACAACCGTTATTTCTGGGCGCCCAGTGTCTGGAGGTGGAGCAATCGCTTGCCGGAGCGACTGAAAGCGCGAATCACAAAGACTCTGACGACGCAGTACCCCACACTGGCGCGATTTTATGAAAAAATATCTCCTCTGCTGCCCAGGCGCTACAGAGTCGAGATGGCCGGGGAAAAGCTCCTCAAGCTGGCGGATCTCTTCGGCGCAGCGAGTCTTGATGAGGTGTACGAGCGCCTGAGAGCGCGCAGCGATGCTTCGGTTTGCCTACCAGGGAATCAAAACATGATGAAGAGCTTCGCTGCGGAACCCGCCCCAAGAGATCTTCATCCCGCCGAAAGGATGATGTTCCGCGACATGGTGGAATATCTGCCCGATGATATCCTTGTGAAGGTGGACAGGGCGGGAATGGGAGTGAGCCTCGAGGTGAGAGCACCCTACCTGGACCACCGGGTCGTGGAGTTCGTCTGGAGTCTCCCTTTACGGCAGAAGCTGCGCGATGGCGGGGGAAAATGGATCTTAAAGCGCTTATTGTCCCGCTATGCTCCCGATTCGTTGATTCAAAGGCCCAAAATGGGGTTCGCCGTCCCTGTCGGCGAGTGGCTGAGAGGGCCTCTTCAGGATTGGGCGGAAGATTTGTTGAGTGAATCGCGCCTTAGAAGAGAGGATTATTTTCACGCAAAACCGATCCGCCGAATGTGGGAGCAGCACGTCACCGGTGCCAGGGACTGGCAATACTGCCTTTGGGGCATGTTGATGTTTCAATCCTGGCTGGATGAACAAGAGCGATGAGATGAGTAAAACGTTGCTTTTGCTGGATTTAGAGGACAGATACTTCCTGAGCCACAGGCGAGCGCTAGCGCTGGCGGCCAAGGATGCAGGATATCGCGTCGTCGTATGCGTGAGAATCGGCGGAGAATATATGGAGAGGATTCGCGCGGATGGAATCGAATGTCTCGCATTGGGAAGTGAGAACAAGGGAGGGATCAATCTTTGGAGAGAATGTCTCGTTCTGTTCAAGCTCATTCGCGCCTACCTGAAGTATCGTCCCCGAATCGCTCACCATTTCGGCGTGAGAAACCTGCTTCACGGGTCGCTCGCTGCGCGTCTCGCCAAAACGCCCTTCGTCGTGAACTCGTTCCTGGGAATGGGATCGCTGTTTTCCGAAAACTCGCTGAAGCTGAACATCCTGAGCAAAATCATTTTGTTCTCGCTGCGGCATTTTCACCGGGCGAAAAACACCCGCGTTATCGTGCAGAACGACGCCGATAAAGAGATCATTCTCCAAAACGTGCTTCCCGATGAATCGCGCCTGAACATTGTTCGTGGCTCCGGCGTCGACGTCCGCTCCTATTATCCAGCTCCGGAGCCCCAGGGCTCACTCCTGGCGGTACTCGCCTCCCGGATGCTCGCGGAAAAAGGGGTGCATGAATTCGTAGAAGCGGCAGCCCTGCTGAAAAATGAGGGCACGGATATTCGCATGGCGCTGGTGGGAAGCCCGGACCCCAAGAATCCATCTACGATCCCCGAAAGTACGCTATCCCGGTGGGACCGCGAGGGCCAAGTCGAATGGTGGGGCTACAAGGAAGATATGGCCGAAGTTTGGAAAGGATGCCACATCGCCGTTTTACCGACCTATTACAAAGAGGGGCTTCCGAGAAACCTGCTGGAAGCGGCGGCATGCGCCCGTCCGCTGGTGGCAACCGAGGTTCCCGGCTGCCGGGAGGTCCTCAAAGACGGAGTGAACGGACTTAGCGTCTCGCCCCGTGACGCCAGGAACCTGGCCGACGCCATCGGGAAACTGGCTCGGGATTCTAGCTTGAGGCGAAGAATGGGCGAGGCGGGGCGAAGCATTGTGGAAAAGGAGTTTTCCGATGAAATCGTCACTGGAAAAATCCTGGAACTCTATGAGCACATGAGCGCGACTGAGAAAAATCGTCCGGAAGAAGAAAACTGAGCCTCGGGTAGTCTAGCGGATGGTAGATGAGGCCTCTCACCAAATGCGATGACTGCTTAGGCGCCATGGCCCCGCAGGCGCAAAAAGGCGAGCATGGTCAGGAAAATCACTTGCAGGTCCATCCAGAATGAGTAATTCAGAATATAGTATAAATCGTGCTCCAGCTTTATTCTGTAGTCTTCAATCTGGTCGACGTGGCCCTGCCGGATTTGCGCCCACCCCGTTATTCCCGCTGGAACGAGTTCGCGATATTCGAATTCGGGGTAGCGCTTCTTGGCTATCTCCAGCGTCTTGATGTACTCCGCCCTCGGACCGACGATGCTCATATCCCCCTTGATGACGTTCCAGAGTTGGGGAAACTCATCGAGATGATACCGGCGCAGGAAACGCCCGAACGGATAGATTCTCGGATCGTTTTCTTTCGTGGACATGGTTCCCTCCGGCTGGTCGGCATTCACGCGCATGGTCCTGAATTTATAGAGAGTGAACAATCTCCCGCCCTGAGTGACGCGGGCCTGGGAATAAAATATCGGCCCCTCGCTCACGAGCTTGACCAGGATGGCGATGAGGAGACCGAAAGGGACGAACAAAACCAGAACCGTGATCCCGAACCCCAAATCCAGCGCGCGTTTGCATAGAAACTGACGCCGGTTCAAGACCCGTCCGCTCTTCAGGGCGGGTAATTTCACGGAAACGGACTCCAAGGGAACGCGGCCCTTCATAAGAGAACTCAACCCATTTCATGAGCGCCTGAGGCATGATGCGCCAAATGTGCGCCCAAAACCGAAACGATTGCGCATTTGCGCTTTACACTCAACCTGATTTCCCCTATATTTGAGCAATATACGAAAATAATACGAAAACATGGTGCGCGAACAATATAAAAATCATATTCCACCACAAGGCCAGAAAATACGACATGGCCTCACACAAGGCAAAACTGATGAGGATGAGGAAAAAACTCGGCGGAAAACGAATAGCCTGCTGTTTTCAATGGACATCGGAGAAGTTGAAGAAACGTGGATTTTCCTTCCATCGCAGAGGGCATTAACGATCTGCCCTGGATGTTGGATGAAAGGGGTAATGACGAAAACGCATGAGCGTCGAACTCTCCAGAATGGCGGCGCAAAAAAAGCGAGTCTGAGTCCTCGAGCCTTTGACGGGCTGATTGGCAAACAATCCACCATCCGTGGAAAGTGGGTTCACGCTTATTCCGACTATGGGAGAGTCGTCTTTTATTCAGCGAGCAGCCCGTGAATCTACATGCATGAATCGTATGCCAGAGAACATGGTGTTATGAAATATTGGAGTTGTCAACCTACATACGAAGCAAAATCATTTTGGAGCATAAACGTTTTCATCATTCTCGAAGGTGTGAGATTTTCGGTCCTTTTCAAGAAAACCTCCACTCAGGCGCAGCTTCTTTTCATGAAGCCGTCTCATTTCGAGAACGCATGACACGTCATTTCACGCCGCCAGTGGACATCTCGTATTCCCGACCCCACGGATGCTTAGAGGCCATTTTCCCGTGATGAACCCTTCGTTCCTAGCTTATGGCGCCATAGCTATCGGCGCTGCCGCGGTCTTCTGGACGAGCCTATACAACCTTGGTGCCGCTGGTGCTCTGTTTTTGTTCCTGAACCCACTTGTAAACATCGAGGTCGCCTTCGGCGATACGAAAAGGAGCATCTCATACGACAAAATAGCGCTCCTAGCCCTGGCTTCGGGATTCGCGTGGCATGTCATAAGAAACAGAAAACACGTTCGTCTCAAGAGTAAACCGATTTTCTGCTACATCTGGCTCGTCTACATCGTCTGGAGTCTCATTGCGGCATGGCTGAGCGGCGCTCCTTTGAAACAACAATTCTGGGGCCTCGCCGAAACGATAGCCTATCTCATCACCTTTCTGGTTTTTCTTGATATATGCGCGGATGAAACCTCACGTAACGGAATACTGAAAGCCGTCTTCTACGGCGGCATCATCATGCTGGCGGCGGTCTTCTTCCAGAATCTGGCCTACCAGATCACCTGGAAAATCTGGGGGCCGAACCACAGCTTCGGGGCCGAATTATTGTACTCGCCATTTCCCCGGACGTTCTTTCATTTCCGACCCGGCCCGATTGGACATCCGAATTTTCTCGCCGCCTGTCTGGTGCTATGGGCGACGCTCTACCCACTAATTTACCGCACGTTACCAAGCCCAGCGGCGTGCACTATCCTTACCACACACCTCTTGATATTGGTTTCGACGGGCAGCTATGGAGGAGTATTGGGCTTCGCCGTTTGCTGTTCGCTGGTTTTATATTTCACAAAACCATGCCCCAAGGACATGATTTTCAGCCGCATCTCCCGCTCCGGGATACGTCTCCTCAAACACGTTCTTCCCGCTTTCTTGATTCTGTCAATAGGCGCTATCGCCGCCAATGACGAAGACTTCAAAGACCTATCGCTGCTCTCCAGAATCTATATCTATCGCGTCGGCGGAAAAATGCTCGCAGACCGCCCTCTGGCGGGCCATGGAAACGGCCTTTTCCCCCAGGCGTTTCAGAAAAGCGAGAGGGAGTACATGGATAACGAGGGACTGAAAGCGCCGCTCTGGAGGATAAAGGATTCCAGTCTGGGGAAACCCAACAAGTCCGGGGGCCGTGGAAAAGAACATTCTAGCGGGAGAGATGAAAATCTTTCGCCGCTTTCAGCCCATTCCTCCTATCTTAAAGCCTTCGTTGAAACAGGCATTCCCGGAGGTTTTCTTTTTCTTTGCCTGATTGCGGGAGGTCTCATCGAGGTGTTTCTTCATCTGAGGAAAACTGGGCGGCTCTCGATACGCTCACCCGAAGCCTGGGGTTGGGCCGCCTGCATCGGCGTATGTTTTCAGGCCGGAGCCGAGAATATTTTTTCATCTCCCAAAATATCTGTTCTCTATTGGGCCATCATGGCGTATTGTCTGACGGCGAAATCCTCGCGCTCGGGAAATCCATAGTCGGTCCCTCCAGAACTTCACAATAAAGAAAGCGGACGAAACAGAGCAGGATGGCGAACAGCCAGTAGGGGTAAAAATGGGCCGTAGTGGAAACACCGACGAACAGAGCGACGACGGTTGAGAAAATGACGGCGAAAGGCATCACGATTCCGAGTGAATCTTCATGCGGCTGCAAGCACATGACTTTGAAAAAATACATCATCCCTCGGGTGAACATAATCATCAGTAACACGAAGCCCAATAATCCCAAATCCGCGATAAAATTCACCGGCAGGCTGTGCAGGGAAACCGGCGTACCCTTTCTCGGATTTTCCTGAAACAAATCCGAAGTCGACCATCCCCGAATACCCGATTCATAGCGGGTGATTTCGCCATAAAAATACGCAGAAAACGTGGCTGGCGTGTTTTTGGAATATCCATACAAAAATCCCTGCCGCGGCCCGCCTCCCAGGGCAGGCCGCGCACGAAGCCCGGCCGCCGTCCGCGCATACTGAGAGAGCCGCGCTCCCACGCGGACCGAGAGAGTCGCTGCCTCGACGAACTCTCCTCGCACCCTCGTACCCACCATCACTGAAACGCCGATGCAAGCGAGGAAAACCGATGCCGTGAGACAACAACTTAAAAAAGCCTTCATCTTCCCCTTTGCCCCCGGGCGTCTTCTGAACTTCATGAAAAAGAGAATCAAAAGAAACGCGCCCAGGAACAGCGCGAATATCGGAACCCGGCGCCATGTGGAAAATACCATGAGAATTCCGGCAAACGACGCGAACAGATAGAACCAGCCGCCTCTTCTCCAGAAGAAATAAAAAGCGACGCCTGCCAGTATCAACCCAAGCCTGCTGGCTACGATGTGGTGCCGCGCGAACATACCGAGAAAAAACCGCCCTTCATAATTGAGCGAATACGGATTGGGAACCCTTAAGTAATAGAACAGGACGCTCTCGATTCCCATGACAAGGGCGACCCAGAATACACTCCTGAGCGCGCCTTCGAAATCCTCTCTCCCCCACCGGTTGTTTCGAATCAGATACCAGACAAGCATGCCATCGGCGTAGGGTACGGCATCGGCCAGAATTTGGTAGATGGGCACGGATGTCTTGATGGGGTCATCCTGAATATAGCCATGGATGACTCCGACCCAGAATATCACCCAGAACCAAACGGCGGCGACGGTAAACCCCGGCGACGGTTGTTTAGCCCCGAACCGAATGATCTCTACCGTCCATGCGGCGCACAACAAAACGAAAAGGAACACGTAGACCTTAAAGGGTCCCACATCTGGAAAGTATGAAACGTGCTCCCACGGGATGAGAAAATAAACCGCATGCAGAAGAATAGCCGCGTTGGTGAGTCGATGAGTCGAGGCATTCTTTTCTACTGAAGGAGGAGGGGCATTCGACGCCGCGCGCTCCACGCTCACGGAAAAACTACTCCCTTGTGCCCGTGCGTCTGGAAAAATAGCCTCTCTTCATCCACATGCGCAGCTTGTGCGGCAACATGCGATATGAAAACCAAAGCGGCAACAGAGCTCGATACGCGATTCCGCCCCCCAGGGTGCGAATCGCCCTGTTTTGCAACACAACCCCATCGAGAACATAGCGAAGCCTGGCGCCCCGCTCGAAGAACTGTCTCGCGTGGATTCTTTTTGCCGCCACGGGCACTTGCAAGGCCCCGAGCTTCATCCCGTTTTCATACAATCGAACGTACAGATCCCAATCGAGTTGGCTGGCGCGCCTCTCGTCGTAGCCTCGGATTAGCTGCATCGCCTCGACTCTCACGAACAAAGAAGTGTGAACGACAGGATTGAACAACATGAGTTTCTTTCTTACGTCGCTTAGCGGATCCCTTGTTTTTTCCAATCCGAATGCGGGCCAATGCGGAACATCTTCGGCATAAAAGGCGAACAGCGGAGAAACGACAGCGGAATAATCAGGAAAACGCTGCATCACCACTTTTTGAATTTCAAATCTTCTGGGGTGAGATAAATCGTCGGCGTCATGGCGGGCGATAAATTCGCCCCTACTCTCGCTCACCCCGAGGTTGAGTGCTTTCGCGAGTCCGATTCTTCCCGCCTCGATCAGACGAATTCTGGGATCGCGAAACTGCTTGACGATGTGAATCGTATCGTCCGTGGAGCCATCGTCGATGATGACGCACTCAAAATCGGATTCCGTTTGTGCGAGTATGCTCTTAACGGCATCGGCGATGTATTCCTCGGCGTTGTAAGACGTCATCAAAACGCTTATCACGTCGCATTCCTTTGCCTGCGGCGAATTCCATCAAAACATCAAAAGCTTACCGAACGATGGGCGTCCAGCATCTCGCGTAACCAAAGCTCCAAAATCGCCAGATACCAAATAAGGGGGTATGAGGATTTCCCTTTCCTGAAACGGGCGTACAACTTGCGCACCTCTTTGGGTGAGAAAATACCTCTTCTGCGAAGCGACTCCTCACTCAGCGTGTCCTCTAGAATTTCTCGCAAATCCTCTTTCATCCACTTCGCCATCGGAAGAGCGAAACCCTGTTTTCTCCTGGCTGAAATCTCAGGTGGGATGACGTCGCGAAGCGACGCCTCAAGTAATCTTTTCGGATATCCCCATCTCTTCTCCCACCCGGGCGGCAGACCACAGACGAACTCCACGACGCGATGATCGACGTACGGCACCCGCACTTCCAGGGAATGGGCCATGCTCATCACGTCGGTATCTCGCAAACACCTCCATTCCATATACACCTGCATTTCGAGTTCGCTCAGAATCCTCCAAGGCCTCTCTGCGAAGCGGACCAACGAAGCGAGCATCTCGAAAATATCCTCATCCGCTTTGCGATCGAGAAAGTGGGCCTGAAGTGGCGGAGAATACAAGGCTCTCTTCTCCTCGGGCCACAACAAAAGGCGCGCCATGGCATACAATCCAACCGGCGAATCCACCCATTGCAACCGATGAAGCTTTTGGATGCGTTCTGAAGACATGCCCGGGTTGAGGCGGAGCAACAACGAGACGAGCGCTACGAGGATTTTTCTTGCCGCCAATGGAAATTTTCCCCACATGGCCGACAATCGCCACCAAGGCGGAATCAGACGAAACGAGTCGTAGCCGCCGAAAAGCTCATCCGCCCCAAGACCGGACAGGGCGACGGCAACGCCATCCTGCTTTACCGCTTGTGATACGAAATAGGTGTTGATTCCATCGAAGCCAGGCTGGTCCAAATGCCGCACGATGCGGGGAAGCTCCTCAGCCACTTTCGAACCTTTGAGCACGAACTCAAGGTGACGCGTAGAGAAGGACTGCGCCGCCGTTCTCGCATATCGCCTCTCATCGTGTCCTGCAGGAGCGTCATCGAAACCGATAGAATAGGTCCTCACGGGTTTGTCAGCCCGCCGCGACATCAGCCCGACAATCGCCGAAGAATCCATACCACCACTCAAAAAAGCACCGATGGGAACATCGCTTATCTGGTGGAGTTCTACGCTTTCCTCCAGCAAACATCGCAGTCGGGGGACAATTTCCTCATCGGCGCAGTGCGTCGTTCCGGGCGCCGGCATCTTCCACCACCGTTCGATGGATGCACCCTTTTCCGTAATTCGCATCCGGTGCCCCGGAGGCAAGGCCTTCACCCCTTTCAGTAGCGTGCGCGAGCCGGGAACAAAACCCAGGGAAAGGCTGAGATCGAGAGAATTCAGATCGAGTTCGGGGCGAATCACACCGCTTCTCACCAGCGCCCCCAGTTCCGATGCAAACGCCCAGCCACCCGCGGTCCGTGCGTAGTACAGGGGTTTGACGCCGAGACGATCACGCGTCAAAAGCAAAACTCGGCGGTTGGCGTCCGCAATCGCAAATGCAAACATGCCCCTTAATAAACGGCTGCACTCTTCCCCCTCCTCCTCGTAGAGGCGCAGAAGAACCTCCGTATCGGAGCGCGACCTGAAAATGTAACCGCGACTCGCCAAATGCTCTCTTAATCGTCTGAAATTGTATATTTCTCCGTTCAATGCAACACTGATTCTTCCATCATCGTTGGTCATCGGTTGTTTTGCCGCCAAACTCGGATCGATGACGCTCAGACGCCTCACCCCGATACAGGTAGCACCGAAACGCTGAAGCCCCACATCGTCTGGGCCGCGATGCTTCATCGCATCACACATGCGAGCAACGCCCTCCTCTACCGAGGACGGCGAGAGTTCAGAAGAGGTGATTCCACAAATTCCACACATATGAGCACCGGTTGTCTTTCACCCGCAAAGAAACCCATATCGCCGTCCAATGGCGACGGACGCCGAACCCGGGTCGATATCTCCGGAACTTTGCCTCGTGGTGGGTCGTTTCTATCTCGTGGAGTGGCGTTTATGGATTTTGAACATCGGCAAGCTTAGCAGACGAAACCGACTGCATCCACTCGGCCGCTATCTTCTCCGCCAGCCAGAACTCATACGTGGAATTGATTCTCACGCTTTCCTCCGGAAGCATGGTGATGTGCCCTATTCTTTCTCCCAGGAATTTCCCGGCCAGAACCGTGTCCACCCGATTCAGGAAAATCGCGCCGTTTTCCTTGAACAACGCCTTTCTCTCCAGACGCAGCGTTCTCTGGAGGGAGCCGTTGGCGGGGGTGAGTCCGTTTTTCCCGTGATGATAGAAAAACGAAAGATCCTCGGTGATGGATATCACGGAATCGACGCCGAAAATCGTCATGGTGTCCACGGCCTTGTCGATGTGTCTGCCCCTGCGAAAAGGGGTGTTGATGCAGCACACGCAAACAGCGTCGGGAACATATCCCCGCTCCTCCAACGTCCTCAAAACGTGAAGCGCCGTATCCTCCATCCTGGCGGTCGGTTTCGCCAGCGCTTCGGGTCGGATGAAGCCTTCTACTCCCTCCAAACGCTGCGTGTAAGCCAATACCTCTTCATCGTTCGAGGATACGACTACCCTGTCGACGGAGCGCGCTTCCTGGATTTGCTCCAGAGTTCGCTCCAGCAGCGGTTTTCCCTTTAACTGCGTAAAAGGATTTCCAAGGTCGGATCCAGCATCCACGACGACGGGAACGAGCGCCAGTACCTTCGGTTTGCGGGAGAGGTTCATCTCCTCCACCACCCGTCTTTTGATTTTGCGTCGCGTCTCCATGAGAAGCCCCCGGGATTCCGACAAGCTCTCTCCATGGCGGCGATAATAGAACAGGGGCAGATTCACGTTGTATGGATGGTGCCGCTCGATGAATTTCAGCCACATCCCGTAGCCGTCCTGGCGATCGAACTCCTCGAAATAACCACCTATTTCCAGCAGAACTTCCTTGCGAATCATGGTGCACGCGCCATGCGCCGGAAGATCGAGCAAATCGCCCTCTTCTCCTATTTTCTGACGACGAACGATTTCGACGATCTCTCCATCCTCGTCCACGTGATAATAATCCGGATACACGAGACCCACGCCGGGTTTCGTGTCCAGGACATGGGAGAGAACCAACAGGATGTTCTCGTCCAGAAAATCATCCGCATCCAGGCGCATAAGGTACTCACCCCTGGCGATGCGCAAGGCGATGTTGTTCGTGATATTAAGACCCCTGTTTTCTTGCTCGAAAATGCGAATCTTGGGATGCGTTCCGTAGGGCACGAGTATTTCCGAAGTGTCGTCGGTTGAGCCGTCGTCGATGACGATCAACTCCCAGTCGTCCATCGTCTGCTTCAGCACGCTCTGTATCGCAACGTCGAGAAAACGGCCGTAGTTATGGGCGGGAATGTATACCGTGACCTTAGGCATGACAAATCAACCCTATTGGCATGAATCCCGCCTCCTCGAGCACTCCACCATGTCCATCGAGATAGCCTGATCCGCCTGGATGTTCGTTTTCGCTCGCTTATCAATCAGCGCATTCATCATCCAGCCCGGAAGTCCCTCGGCGGGACGCTTCATTCCCAACATCGAGGATCCAATGGTCTCTCCGCGCCGAATATCCCGCTCGGCGACGATGCTGCGCCGCGCGCTGGCTCGCGCGGAGTTTTCCGCCTCGGCGACTCCGAGCGCGCCGTCGCCCAATACGCTTTCGGCAAGACGAACGTTTCGCAACATTTTCTTCAAATCTTCAGGGTTCATCGAAAAGAAATGCCCTGAACCGCTCAACTTCCGATCCAGCGTGTAGTGTTTCTCGATGACCTTCGCACCCAGGGCCACGCCCAGCGCAGGGATGACCATGTGCGCATCCGGCTCCGTATGGTCGGACAAACCGACGATGATGCCGGAATATCGTTCCTTCAAAGCGCGGATACGCAAAAGGTTCGCGTCCTCGTTCGCAGCCGGATAACTCAAGGTGCAGGCCATGAGGATGAGTTGGTGGTTGCCCGTTGAAAAAATGATGCCGACCGCACGCTCGATCTCCTCTATCGTCGAGCCGCCGGTCGAAAGAATAACGGGCTTGCCGAAACCGGCCACGCACTTGAGCAATCGGCTGTCGGGAAGATCGCACGAGGCTATCTTGAAGATCAGCGCGCCCAAATCGTTCAGCATCTCGGCGCTTTCTACGTCGAACGGCGTGGAGAACGTGATGATGCCCTTCTCGCGGCCGTGTTTGATAAGCGCTTCATACTCGGGCGCGCCGAAGCGATCGAGTTTCCGATAATACTCGATTTGCGGAATCCGCTTTCCCCGCCAGTAGGTCATCGCCCCTTTGCGCGTCAGACGCTCCGCTTTGTAAGTCTGGAACTTGATCGCATCCGCCCCGGCTTCGGCAGCCAAGCTGATCATCTCCTTGGCCGTTTCTAATTCACACATGTGATTGCAGGCGGCCTCGGCAATCACGAAGGTGGGATGTCCCTCGCCTATCATCTTGCCTCCGACGGCGATTTCCTTCGAATGCGGACTCATCTCATGCGCCGCCAGGGCGAAGTCGAATGCAGTGTGAATGTTGATGCAATCATCCTGAGCGATGGAAGAGCGCAGAGGCGGAGCCGCCGTTAAGGCTTTCATACTCATGATGCGAAGCGCCCCGTTGCGCATGCAATGGCGGTCCACCGTGCACAAATCGTCGATCCGGTTATCTTTGACATACTTCAACAGAGTATCGAGATCGCTTTTTCTGTTCGGATGATCAGGCTGAATTCCAACGAGGAAAGAAATGTTCTCAAGACCCAATTTCTCTGCGACGTCCCGGTAGACTTCAACCAGGGGCGCTTCACCACCCAGCTCTTGGCCACGCAGATGAACCATCGCGCCGTTTTCCCCGGCGATTTCGGCAACTTCTTCTGAATCTGTAGATACGACGATTTTATCCACGCTCTTGAATCTGCCTACGTACCGAATCGCGTGCGCCACCAAAGACAATCCGTCGATTTCCAGCAAATTCTTGTCCGCCAGGCGGCTCGAATGCCGCTTGGCTGGTATCACGGCGACGATCACCTCCCATCTCCTCTCGTTTTCATGCTTGAAATGACGGGCATGATTTGCCCCGCCTGCCGAAGGACGATGACTTTCGAATGAGGACCTCTCATCTCCAAGGCTCTCTCCACCGCCGCACCTATTGACTCGGCCCAACTGAATCCCATCCTCTCCGCCTCTTCGCGACCGATGTGAGGAGAAACCAATACCCCTTTCACGCGCTTGGAGATGATTCTGCCGACGGCAACGAGCGTGTAGGCGAGGAGCTTTTCGCGAAATTCACCTGCCTCGACCTTTTGGTAAAGGGCATCGGGGTCCCGGAAACCGAAACGCCTAAAATTCGGGAATTGCGGGGAAATGCCCTCCCGGCAATTCGCGGCCAGGATAACCACCCCGCCATCACGGCAGACGACGTCCGCCGCACATATGGCCTTGATGGCCTGGCGCAGATCGATGTCGGAGGGATAGGCTTCCGCGACGACGACTTCCGCTTTCGCGGCGACCGGCACGCCGTATAGATCCAGGCATCGCCCGCAGCCCTCCTTGTGGGCCGACTCCACGTCTCCGGCTACAGCGTCATAAATTGTTTCCTCATCCATCATGATCGTGTTGACGATGAAGCGCAGTCCGGCCCGGCGCGCAATGCGAACGAACGCCTTTCTCACCTTGTTGTCGAAGTTGCCGAGAATTTCGCTCATCTCGTAATCCAGAGCGGCCCAATGGGTCGCTTCTATCGTGGCCTCGCCGCAAATGCCGGGCATCACGCTCTTCGCCCCGCCCGAGAAACCCGCCGTTGCATGGGGAATGATGCTGCCGACGGATATGAGGAGATCCGCCCCCAGGATTTCCCTGCTCATCAGCACTTCGAAGCCCAACTCGCTCTTTCCCAATGAAATCAGCCTGGCGGGGTTTTTCCATTCGTGGTTGAGAATCTCAAATCGAGCGGCCAGATCGTCACCGAACTTGCGCCGTATCTCCTCATCCGTCATGGCGCGGTGTGTGCCCAAGCCAATCAGAATACGGACATTAGAATCGCTGATGCCCGCCTCTGTGAGTTCCTCCAGAATGAGAGGAAGCACGCGATGTAAAGGGGTATGGCGCGTATTGTCGTCGGTGACGATCAATACCTTCTCCGCACCTTTGGAAATCTCCCGAAGAGGGGAAGTGCCGATCGGGTTCCGAATCCGCTCCCTGAGGGCTTCATCGTCAAGGCCTGCGCCTTCATGCAGGGAGGGGCCATAGACGCTCATCAGCCGCCCATCCCCGACTTCGAAGTCTCCGAACAGTTCGTTCGTCAAGGATACTCTGGCCATCAGCGCATCTCCGCCTCATCGTTTCTCCACAATTCGGAATCGGAAGATGAGAAAATATCCACCCATTCCGCTCGCCAATTCTTGCTGCTCCTGTAGTAGCGATGCTTAAACTCGGCGACGGCTTCCCGCGTGCGACCATCCTCCCACCACGAATCAATGTCGGGCCAGATGGCGTTCAGGTGTCTCGCCGCACTCCTGCCTGATGAATGATGAACGCTCACGCTTGCGAGTTTATTGAAGTAGGGCTTCGAATGATGTGAAATCCGCCAAGCGTTTTGATGGCCAAAGAAGAGGGTCGGTATGCCCGCCGCCATCGTGAAGGCCGCCGTCGTCCCCGGGCGATCGAGTACGCAAACCCCGCACCCCGACAGAGCAGGCGAGAGACAACTCGGCATGTATCTCACCAGTTTTCCGCGAAGGATATTTATGTCTGGATATCGCGTCTCGATATAGGTCTGATCATAGAGGTTGTTCCTTCTCCGTATGTACGGCCTGTACCACAAGGAGGAGCGGAGTGTGTCATCCAAGTTTTCGATGAAACTCGTCTTATCCCGCATGTAGTGCGCGATGTCTTCGGGAATGCAATCCGCCGCCAGCCATTTCATAAGGGGAGTGAGTTCGGAACTGACCAGAATGATGGCTGAGCCTCGCTCCTTGCGCCGCCTCATTTTTGAAAGAAAAGGAGAGGATGTCGGAACGGCGTTTATTCGATAATCGGATTGATGTCTCCATCCCCACGACATGAACCGATCAGCCGTCTCATACTCCGCAAGTTGATGCCAGGGCGCCGATTCGATGATGCCGTAGTTCCCGCCATGCTGATTGATGACCAGCCTCACAGGGCGATTTTCGAGGAGAGCGGCCACGTAAAAGTTCGACTGATCGTCATTGCCCAGATGGCCATAGGCGATGGTGTCCGTCCAGGGCGCCGTCGCCTTTACCTTCATGAAGGCTTTTTTCTCATTTTCCAGATAATGATCCGTGAATATTTTCGGCATAGTTTCCGAAACGAGTTCATCCAAAACGCTCAGGAAAATCCCGGCCTCCTCGGTCGTGATATACTGAATCGATTGGAGTTCTCGAATTATATCTTCTCTGTTGAGATGCGTATTTTCGGTCTCAGGCGTTTTCTGAAACGCTCTTGCAGCCTTTCTCCAGTGTCTTCTGCCTCGAAACACCATGCGCAAGGACATATAAGCGGCATCCAGTGGGTTAAAGCCATGAACCTTATGAAACTGTACGCATCCTATGTTGGAGGAGAGGATGCTCACCCAGCGATACACCTCCATTTTTCTTTCCACTTTTTTGAAAACGGCATAATTTTCCGTTGGTTGTTTACCTGTGGGGTGGTCTGAGGAGAAATACAAATCTTCCGGAGCCGGGGCGCCCTCTCGGATCACCCAGCCCCGGGGCTGGAATGCGCGAATAAACCTGCTGAAGATCAACCGGTTCAGTGGATCATCGATCATCATCTGGTTGAAATGAGGCGTCGTGATGGATGAGAGTGTCTCTTCGCTCGGTGTGAGATAAACCAGATACGGAACACCGCTCCTGACTCGATTCCTGATGCGCAAAAACCGCTCGAATGCGCACATAACCAGATTGACGAGCCAGGGCATCAGCAAGATGCGCCAGTAGCGATTCGAATAAGAACGCCCGTGCCTTGCGTTTTGCCGGGTGCTCAGTCTGGAAAGATAGTATTCACAAACCCTCTCCAGTCTCCTGGAGACGGAGTGAACCTCCTCACTTTCGAGTGGCGGTTCGATGCCGTATTTTCGCCATTCCCACCCGAAAAACTGGGACTCCGAGAGTGACCAGGGTCCCAGATGCTCGGCCTGTCGCTCATCCGGTATGGAATCGATTTTAGTCAGAACAAGTTGTTTCATGCGTCGGGCACTTTTCCCCACGCCTCATCGCATACGCATAAGACGTGAACGGAGTAACGGCGCTGATGGCCGTCCCCCCAAGGCGCGCGTTGTTACACCCTCGCGCCGCCCGACTTGACGGGAAAGAAATCTCGATATTCAGGCTTGGCGTCCCCAAGGGGATTCGAACCCCTGTTGCCGGCGTGAAAGGCCGGTGTCCTGGGCCAGGCTAGACGATGGGGACAGGCAAAATCCATGATGGCCGATGGGAGATCCCGAACCATCAAGGGGTCGATTTATACTGGTTTTCGCGCCGGAAGTCCATCCTGCTCCACTGTTTCAAACGCGCAAGACGACGAGTATCACCCCGCTCACGGTGAGAATCGCTCCCGCGGGTACGCGCCACGTGATGAATTCGGCTCTCCTGAGGAAAATCACACTGAAAAGCACGGTGAACAAGGGACTTATCTGCACGAGCGGAACCACTCTGAATACCTGGCCTGTCTGCAAGGCGGAGGTGAAGAGAAAAATTCCCATCCCGGCCGTTAGGCCGCCCAGCAGATACGGCCAAAACGCCTGCCTCACGTCGCCCGCGTCCTCTTCGCGCATGGTGTAACAGGTGTATGCGCCTACAACGACAAGAGCGGCACTGGCGCCTATCATCGAGGCGGTAAGGGCGCTTGGAAAAGCCACCAGCCCTTTTTTCCAGGACATGGCTCCAAACCCTGATACAATTGCAGCGATCAAAGGCCACCGGGCGTCCCAGCGGCTCCAGCGTCCTTCCGTCTTTCCCGATACAAGCAACACGATGCCGCCTACCACGAACAAAACACCCATCAGATGATACCAGGCCGGGTCCTCACCCAGAAAAATGAGCGCGAAAAGAGCGGCGAATATGGGAGACATCCCCTTAATCGGCGCCGCGCGCGCTACGCCTATCTTGTGGATGCCGATCAGGAAAAAGACAAGGAAAAGGCCCGGGTTGCACAAACCGCCGATCATCACCCAGAGATAATGCGCGCCCAACTCTGGAAACGGAGAGTTCAAGAGGAAGATTAGCGGTATAAATAGAACCAGTTCTCCCACAATCGTGATGGTCGCGCCCATGAAATGGTTAGCGTACTGCAAGCCCTTGCGAATGAATAAATCTGCACAAGTAAAGGACAGTGCCGCGGCCAGAGAGAGAAAAACAAACGGCTCAATCAGCAAGGCGGGAATCTCCGCGCGAAAGTCGACGGCCTCAAAGATATATACCTCCGGAGCAATCCGGAAAATCTAGGTGAGATATTTCTCGGAATTTCCCAGGAACTCGACTACAGCTTGAGCGAAGACGCTCACGCCGACCGGCAGCGCGTCCTCATCCAGGTCGAACAGATCGGAATGGAGTCCGTGCACAAAACCTTTTCCGGGGTTCGATATACCCACGCGGAACATCGCGCCAGGCCGTTTCTCCGCCATGTAGGAGAAATCCTCGGCTCCCATTGAAAGCGGCATCTCCTCCACTTTCTCTGCGCCGAGAACCTGTGCCCCCGCACTTTCAACGAGTGCGGCGGCCGCTTGGTGGTTCACCAGAACAGGATATCCAGGCGTGATTTCCAGTTCGATCTCTACGTCGAAGGCTTCCGCCACTCCGCGCGCCACCGCCCGCACGCGATCGGCCACCTTCGCTCTGACCATCGAATCGTGCGTACGGATAGTGCCTGTTATCCTCGCATCGCGCGGCACGATGTTGAACGCAACGCCGGACTCGAATGTCGTGATGGAGAGAACGGCGGCCTCTAAAGGACCGACGTTTCTGCTCACGATGCTTTGAAGCGCAGTCACCAGATGGCAGGCGGCCAGCAGGGCGTCTTTGGATTTATGAGGATACGCCGCGTGCGAACTTTCGCCTCTCACGTAAATCTGTAGTCTGTCCCCCGCCGCCAGCGAAGGCCCCGACCGCGTGCCGATATAGCCTGCCGGCATGTCGGGCCACACGTGCGCTGCGATGAGGAGGTCGACCCGGGGTTCTTCCAGAACGCCTTCTTCCACCATTCTCTTTCCACCAGCCTTGCCCTCCTCCGCCGGTTGAAAGATGAATTTGACGTTGCCGCCTACACCATCGAGCAAGTTTTTATTCTCGGAAAGCAGGCGCGCCGCTCCCAGCAGCATGCTCACGTGGGCGTCATGACCACAGGCGTGCATCTTCCCCGGCCGGCGGCTCTTGTAGGGCACGTCGTTGGACTCATCGATGGAGAGCGCATCCATATCGGCGCGAATACCGATTGTAGGTCCGGGGCGTCCTGTCTCGAGCAGGCCGACAACTCCTGTTTCCGCGATGCCGGCGTGCACGTCGAGCCCGAATCTCTCGAGATTCTCCACGATGAGGCGAGAGGTTTCATGCTCCTCGTAGCCGAGTTCAGGATTCATGTGAATGGTGCGTCTGGTCTCGGAAAGCCATGGCAGTAGCGCCAAAGAGGCGTCTCTGATCGATTGCGAACTGTCATTGGACTTCATGGACACTATTCCTCATCCCGCCCAGTCGTCTTAAACGAATCCTCATGGAAAAGCTCTGAAGGCATTTGGAAAATGTTTTCAATGAAGGGTAGATATCACAAACAAGGGGGATAAACCAATCCGTCGCCCGAACCTGCGTTTTCGGACTTAGACGGCTACCCCGCTCAAGCGAGAATGTTTCGCTCTTCCGTGAGTTTAGTAAAGAAATAACACCCGCAAAGAAAAACAGTGCACGGAATTATCGCTCGCCCCAGGCAATCAAAAATCATCCGCCGAGAATTCAGGTCGCTCCCGCAGTATCACCTTGATGTCCTCTCGCTTGTGTTTGCGCGTGGTGGTCTTGGGCAACTCCTCCTCGGGCCAGAGGAAAAACCCGGCCACCCTCTTGTAATCCGCAAGGTGCGCGCTCAGGCGCTTGAGCTCGGAATCAGCCAGAGCTGCTCGCTTCTCATCTTCTTGCGGCAGATCGGCTTCGGGGTCGAGCACCACGACGGCGAATACCTCCTCCCCGCCGCGGGTAGTTTTCCGCCCTATGACGCACACGTCCAGAAACCACTCGCTCTCGAGAAGCTGCTCTTCCACCTCTTCGGGGTAAATATTTTTCCCCGCCTCGGAGACGATGACGTTCTTGGAACGGCCGCATATCGTGAGGTAGCCCTCCGTATCCAGGCGGCCGATGTCTCCGGTATGAAACCACCCGTCTCGCAAGACTTCCGCCGTGAGTTCGGGGTTCTCGAAGTAGCCTTGCATCACGTTCGGTCCTCGTACAAGTACTTCTCCCTCTCCCTCGTCGGCACCTTCTACGGGTACGATACGCGCCTCCACCCCCGGAATTGGCGGGCCGACGGTTCCGATTCTGTTCGGCGCCCCCGGCGGAGTCACATGGGTAACGGGGGATGTTTCCGTCAAAC
Organism: Nitrospinota bacterium; assembly: GCA_026706735.1. Taxonomy (GTDB): domain Bacteria; phylum UBA8248; class UBA8248; order UBA8248; family UBA8248; genus Bin107. The sequence goes on from JAPOYD010000176.1 coordinate 24,909, forward strand.
CATACCCCTGCAGCACTTCAATTCCCAGAACCAGCAAATCGCGAGCAATTTTCGGGTCCAGTGCGGACCCCCCACTAGCAAAGAAACGCAAATCCGGGCCGAGATTCTTCTTCACCTGGGGGAACAAGAGATGCCCGACGCGAAGACCCATGGAGAGGCAAAAACCCGAAATACCGAAAAGGGTATTGAAAACGAGTTTTTTCGCACCGCTCAGAGACTCCACGTTCGACATGATTCGCTTGTGGATGAGCCGCGCAAGTGCTGGCACCATCAGGCAGATGGTGATGCCCTCGTTCTGCATGGCCTCCACGAGGAGGCGAGGGTTCAACGATGAGAGGTAATGCACACGGGCGCCTGCTGTCAGCGGTATCTGAAAACCGCCCGTGCTCTCGAACATGTGGTGAAGCGGCAGAACCGAGAGAAAAACGTCGTCCTCCCCAACGAGGAAAGGTTGGAGGGCTGCGCGCACATTGGATGTGATATTCCCGTGAGAGAGCATCACGCCCTTGGGCGTTCCTGTCGTTCCCGATGAAAACGACACGAGCGCCAGGTCGTCCGGGCTTCGTTCTGCGCCAGGCAGCGTATCCAGCGAAACGGCGAGGTCAGGCTCTCTGTCCCCATCGATGCGCAACACCGGGCAGGCCGATGCGAGAGCGCCTGCGAGCGAAGTCGCGCGTTCCTCTTCCTGAGCATCCGTAACCAGACAAACGGGTCTTGCTTTCTCCAAGATGTTCGCGAGCTCTCCCTCTTTCAAATTCACGTCCAGAGGGACGAGAACGCCGCCGGCAAGCAGCGTCCCGAAATACCCCACGCCCCACTCGGGCTGATTCGGCGCCAACTGGGCGACGAAATCGCCCAGCTTCACGCCCGCATCCATCAACTCGCGCGCCAAAGCGGCCGCCTTTCCGCACAGCTCCCTTCTCGTGAGCGTCACCCGGCCGCGTCCTTCCACGTCGCCTTCCAGAGCGACCGAGTCGGGAAATTTCGCAGTTGTCTCTTTCAGGAGATCAATCAGCGTATCCATACCAGTTCCTCCTGCTTCGGCCCGGCCGAAAGCTTCCGCCAGGCAGAGCGGGGTTTACCACCACTCTACTCCAGTAAACGTCCCGGGCTAAATCAACCGTTTCCTGACCTGCCATGCGGCGAACTCTCCCGCAAAAACCAGGGCGATGATCGCCAGCACCAGCACGCCTGATTTTTGCCACTGAAACTGCTTCACGTATAAGAACACGTAAAACCCCAGCCCTCCCGCGCCGACGAGACCCAGAATCGTGGAATCGCGAAGATTCATCTCGAAACGTATGGCCAGATGCGCGACCATCTGCGGCAAAACCTGGGGGATCAGACCATGTTGAATGATCTGAAGAGAAGATGCACCTGTGCCCTGCAATGCAAGCAGGGGTTTCTGGTCGGTCGCCTCGATCTCCTCCGCCACGAACCGACCGAGCACTCCGACGGAGTGCACCGCCAGCGCCAACACGCCGGGAAAAGGGCCAAGCCCCACGGCGGAGACGAACAACAATGCGAGAAGCAGCAGGGGGATGGAGCGGACGAACGCCATGAATGCCTTGATGGGCAGATGCACCCAGACAGGCGTCCAGTTCGACGCCGCGAGTACGCCCAGCGGATAGGCGAACAAAGCGCCCAGAAAAGTACCTGCAATGGTGGTTTGCAGCGTTTCGACAGCCGAGGTCAGCAAAACATCCCAAACCGACCAATCCGGCGGCGTCATCCGGCCAAAGAAGTGAAACAGTTGGGGAATCCCGCGCCAGAATTGCCCGAGTGAAAACTCAGAACCCTGAAAAGACCAGAATAAGAGTGCGCTAACCGCCAGGAAGAGGCTGACCTTGCCAGCCATACGGCCAGGTGAAAGCGCTTCTGCTTGCTCTCGTTCCGTTCCCATTCACGACTCCGTTCGTTCCCATGAACTCGTAGATTTCACCTATCCTATCATTCGAGAGGGAATCCGAAGAACCATCCCACATGATTTTTCCGTTTTTCATCGCCAGGACTCTATCGGCATACTTCCGCGCAAGCTCGGGAAGGTGGAGGCTCATTATGAGAGTAAGGTCGTAGGCGTCACAAACGGACACGAGAAGATCCATGATGTCCTCGGCCAGGGCCGGGTCCAGGCTCGAAACGGGTTCATCGGCCAGCAGAATCGTCGGCTCTTGCGCCAACGCCCGGGCGATGGCCACGCGCTGCTGTTCTCCGCCGGAGAGCGTGCGGGCGAAGCGGCGTTGCTTGTCCTCGAGATGCACCTCATGAATGGCCTGCGCGCAGATTTGTAAATCTCGCTGCGAGCAGATTCCAAATACGCTTTTGAGCAAAGACACATAACCGAGCCTTCCGTGGTAGACGTTTTGCCAAACGGTTTCTCGGCCTATCAAGTCGAAATGCTGATGAATCATGCCAATATGGCGATGGTGCGTTTTTATCTTCTGCGGGTCCTTAATGGGGAAAACATCCCCCATCACGACCACTTTGCCCTCCTTGCAAGGCACGTAGCCTTTGAGCATTCTCATGAGGGTCGTCTTGCCGGAACCGCTGTTGCCGATGATGGCCACCCTCTCCCCACGAGAGACCTCAAGATGATCAACGGCGAGAATCGTCCGCCCCCCCATCTGCACGCGCGCATTTTCAATTTGGATGACCATTTCTTTCGACATTTTTCTATTCCCTTAAAAAACCATACTTTCGGGCCATATCGGCCACCGATTGAAATCGACTGTGGTCGACTCTAACGTAACCATCCGTTCCGTAAAGAGCCCGCAGCAAACTGCGATTTTCAGGCCGGTTCATCTTCAGCATCGCCGCGATGAACCTTCGCCTGATTTCAGGCTCCAGCCCCTTGCGCACCACCACGTTGTGGCTGGGAATTCTGGCCGACTGCGCGATAGCGACAACCTGATCACGCTGCTCAGGGCGCAGGAGGTTGAGCGCGTATTGGCTGACGCCGGCTGCGTTGACGAAGCCGCCGACCATCGAGTTAATCGCCTGCTGATCCCCACCTGCGAAATAAACTCTTCGGAAAAATCCACCCTCGGGCTTTTCTACTCCCCCATTCACCAGACCAGCGCGAGTGAAAATGTCATGGGGGTACATGAACCCCGAACTCGAAATGGGATCGACATAAGCGATAGTCTTGCCCTTGAGATCGGATAGTTTTCTGATGCCGCTGTCCTTGCGAACAAAAATCCTCGAATAGTAGTAGGGTTTTCCGCCGTATATCTCCCCGAGAACGGCCTCGACTCCCGAATACTTGTTCGCCAGGACATAAGGCAGCGGAGACATGAAGCTCACGTCCGCCTTTTTCGAGATCATCGCTTCTACTGCGGCCGAATAATTCAAGGTGATGAAATAGCGGACCTTGCGCCCCATCTCTTTTTCCAGGAAATTCATCGCAGGCCTCACGTTGCTGATGAGTTTTTCGGGATTTTCGAGTGGAATGAACGCGACCCGAAGCTCTCTATCGACGGCATAGAGGGGAGCCGCGGCAAACAGCAAAAAGCCGAAAATGAGGAGAATCCCCACCTTGAAACCGCCTCTCGGCGCTTTCGGCGATAATATTCGAATGAAACGCATGACTATGCTCATTTCAGTTTGTCCTGGTTTTTCTGATAAAGCGCGTGATAAGCCGCGATTTTATGGTCGGTCATTTTCACGTCGCCGACGAGATGAGCCCTCAAGGCCTCATTCAGCTTCTTTTCCATTTCATTGAGAATCGGCAGATTCCCCTTGTCCTGAACATCCCATTTATGAGCCTGAACCTCACGCACCACGGTTTTGAGCAAAACGGTGATTAATTCTTTTTTCTTTCTCTGTTTCAAGCGCTCATAAGTAGAGAGAAAGAACTTGAACTCCTCCAACTCCGACTCCAGTGTGTAAACCGTATCCTCAATCCCCTGGACACCATCACCCACGGCTTCGACGTAGGCCGTGAGGTCGTCAATATCTTCTCGGCTCAATCCCAGATTGAATTGCGTGTTGAACCATTCATTAACCGCCCGCAGGGTGGGGAGGCTCCCGTCGTGGAAATATGGGGCCGTGAACTTCGATGAGAGCAGTGTGGGCGTATCCAGGCCGCCCGCGCGGAAGGGCTGGTTCCCTCCTCCCGTGGAACCGATGTTGTGGCGTTTGTGATCCACGAAATTCGCGTTGGGAATGTGGCAACTCGCGCAACTCATGCCGCCCATCATCTGCGGAAACTTCCGGTGAAATATCTTCTCGCCCCGAAGCGCCGCTTTTGAAACTTCTCTGGGATTGAGCCCCCCGCTTTTTTTCAGCTTCGGGTTCGGCAAGAACTCGAACTCGTTCATGTATGCGATCATCCCGTCCATGATCATCGGATCGGGCTCTGGCCCATTGAACTCGTTTACGATAACATTGCGAACGAATTCCCTGAGCGAGGCGAAACGCCCGTTTCTGCCATAAGGGGCCGTGAAGCGAATGCCCCGCAAATCAGGCGTGTCCAATGGATCGTGCAGGCCGTTGTTGGCATGGCCGGCGAAGAAGCTGTTCGACACGTCCATCCCGCCTTTTTTCCTGGAAAGGCCGGGGATGAAGAATTTGGGATTCGTCACCCCCTTGTTGTGGCAAGTGTTACAACTGATGCCGAGGCTGCGCGCGGGTTCGCCGAATATCTCCGGGCTGTCGAAAGCCATGTCCCCAAAAGCGATGAGGAAAGTTTCCGCCTCGCTCACTCCGCGCTCCGCCATTCCGAGAATTTGCCTGGGGCGCGGGAGTTGTTTGTTGATGTCGGAGCCTGGCGGCAAACGCCACGGCACTTTTGCCGTTTCAATATACGTTTCGCTCGCCCTGGGACGGGGCAGAAGCCTGTGCTCTTTTCCGGCCCGGAACCCGGAAAATTTCGAATGGAAGTACCCGCGAATGAAAGCGGTGCTCTCGCGAATTTTCTCCAGATTCATCGGCCTTGCGCCGATGCCCATCACGCCGGCCGCTCCGAGGTGAGAACTCGCTTCAAGCCAATGGATTTGCATCTTTTCCCAAGCCGCGGGGTCCAGATGCGGGAGAGTTTCTGCGAAAGCTTGGAAAATTCTTCGCGCCTCGTTCAGGCGGTTTTTCACCTCGGTTCTGCTCGAATCCGACTTGATCTCGTCCAGATGAAAGATCAGCAGCGAGGCGACCCCCCGCGTGACCAAGGAGAAAACCAGACGACTCCCGTTCTTGCGCGCGGCGACCATGTCCGGCTCTTCATCGCCTCTCGCCACGGGCTGGGCCACGCGCTTGGCAGTGGCCAGGTCTTCCGAGAACTTCTTCGCACCAGGAGAATTCACTTCCTTCAGCGCTTCTTCGATACGCTTCAAATCGGACCACACCTGTGGCCAAAGCACAGGATTCAGATTCAAGATGAAGCCGGCGCGACGATAGCTTTCGGCAACGGGGTGTAATTCCTCTGGAGGGACGATGTGCGCCGAAACCGGGCTGAAACTCATCAACACCAACCCGGCAGCCAGAAGCCATGCCGATATCGTCAAGGAATTTTTCACACGCAGAGCAAGCCTCGCCCCGGGCGCTTTGAGGCTACATTTCATGTTTTCGGTTCTCCAAAAAAACCACCAACACAACAATTTTATTTGGATTTAAAAAATAAAGTCAACCCATGTTTAACATATTTTTAGGCATGCCTAAATATGAAAGCGGCCATAAAAATCAACATAAACAGATGTTTCTGGGGATATATTGAAAATTTCATTTGAAATATTTTGAGTTCTTTCAGATTGGCGAGCGAAAAAACCGGCCCTAATAACAAATAGAGCCGGTTCTTTGAAGATCCGAGGTTTCGTGTTTCTAAAAATCGATCTGAAGCCGGGTTTCAAAGACCATAAAGTCTTTCCACCTATCGTCCCCGCTCCACTATTGAAACCATTCTCCTTAGCTGCAGATTTTAGATCGCACCATCGCCTCTATCACCGGTGCGTATACGCACGCAATCTTCCACCGCCTGGACAAATATTTTTCCGTCGCCTATCTGGCCCGAATTCGCCGCATCACAAATCGCAGTGACGATGGAATCGGCGTTGTCGTCTTGCGTCAAGATTTCGACCTTGATCTTCGGCAGGAAATCAACCACATACTCGCTACCTCGATACAGTTCGGTGTGGCCCTTTTGACGGCCAAAGCCCTTAACTTCGGTAACCGTCATGCCAGTCACACCAGCATCTCCCAGAGCTTCTTTCACATCTTCCAGCTTGAATGGCTTAATAATCGCCGTGACTAAACGCATTGTTCATTCCTCTCAAGATGACAGATGGACTCATCCAGTAAAATCCCCTCGCGCTTGAATCAACCCAGCCTCTCGCCCGCGTAGGCCTCCATGCCGTGCTCGGAGAGGTCGAGACCAGCCGATTCGTCCTCTGCGGAAACGCGAACACCCATTACCGCTTTCACGACCTGCCAAAGGATGAGGGACAAGACGAATGTAAACACACCGACCGCGATGACACCCGTAAGCTGCTTGATGAAGAGCCCTGCGCCACCGCCGTAGAACAAACCTACGACGCCGTCGTCAATGGAAGGCGCGGCGAACAAACCGAGCGCAAGCGTCCCGAATATGCCGCATACCAAGTGAACAGAAACGGCGCCGACCGGGTCGTCTATCTTGATCTTATCGAGAAACGGAACCGCAATGCAGACGATGACGCCCGCTGCCAGACCGATTATCACCGCCCCCAGCGGAGTGACGTTGGCGCATGGCGCCGTGATGGCGACGAGCCCTGCAAGCGCCCCGTTCACACTCATGGAAAGATCGGCTTTTCCGAACATGGTGCGCGACGTAATGCTAGAAGCCACGACGCCCGCTGAGGCGGCGAGATTCGTCGTCACGGCGATGCGCGCGATGGCACCGGCGTCGGCGGCCATGGTGCTGCCAGGGTTAAACCCGAACCACCCGAGCCATAATATGAACCCACCCAAGGTGACGAGCGGCATATTGTGGCCGGGCATCGCCTGCATCCGGCCGTCGGACGTATACTTGCCGAGCCGGGGACCAAGAACGATGATTCCGGCGAGTCCCGCCCAACCACCAACGGAGTGAACCACGGTGGAACCGGCGAAATCGAGAAAACCCATTCCACCCAACCAGCCGCCACCCCAAATCCAATGTCCCTGAATGGGATAGATGATGGCGACGAGCAGGAAACTGAAGATCATAAACGAGGAAAACTTGATGCGCTCGGCCACACAGCCCGAGACGATGGTGGCCGCCGTCGCCGCGAAAACGAGTTGGAAGAAAAACTTCGCGTATAGCGGCACGCCCGTCCAATTAAGTGACGAGAAAACACCTTTGTACACATCGCCCGTGGCCGGACTGTTGTCCGCCCCTGAGAGGAAAAAACCGTTCGTCCCGAGGATCGAGCTGCCATCGCCAAACATGAGGGCGAAACCCAAAATCCAAAATGCCAGGGACGAGACGGCGACGACGCCGAAATTCTTATATAGAATGGCGACGGTGTTCTTGGCCCGACATAGCCCCGACTCGAGCATCGCAAAGCCCGCATGCATGAAAAACACCAAAAACCCGGCCACCATCACCCAAACAGTGTCCGCCGCGACTTGCAAATCCTTCAAGCTCTTTGCCACGGCCTTTAGATCCTGCGCCCAGCCGTTGCTGGCGAATGACAAAACCCCCACGGCGAATACCAACACCGCCGTAATGTAGAGACCCCTTCTTCTCATGCCCCTTCCTCCGATACGTTTTAGTTATTCCCAGAGTTTACGTTCGCGAAGCATCATCTACATCTTTTAGGTGAGAAGTATTTCAAAATCGTTTCGACCGTATTACCCGAACGTTAATTACACTTTCCCGGCACTTATTCGCCTCGGTTTGACAGGCGATTTCGCGCGTGTTAGCAATTCCGCCAATTCGATAAAAGAACTTCCGAACCAGCCCTTTCCAGACTCAATCCACTGAAGGAGAAACAATGCCTCCAAAACAAAAACCCAAAATTCCCGCGAGAGCCCTCAAGCGCGGCACACACCTGTGGACCAAGGAATTCACCGAGCGCATCGGTCATGACATGGCCGAATGGGCGGATAAGGAATTCATGGAGCTTTTCATGAACTTCTGCTACGGCGGGCTCTATGATCGAAACGTCCTGTCCCATAAAACCAGGGAACTTTGCGCCGTGGCCGCATGCGTGATGGCCAACGCGCATCCACAGCTGCGCACCCACATTCAGGCCTCGTGGAACTGCGGGGCGACGAAGCGCGAGATCATGGAGGTCATCATCCAGATGGCCACTTACTGCGGGATGCCGTATATGCTTCAGGCGGCTCGAATTGCCGCGAAT
>JAPOYD010000020.1:0-12416 GCA_026706735.1 Nitrospinota bacterium
TTTTATCCTGCAGGGTGCGTCCGCCGCCTCGGCGGATGTCGACTCTGATCTGGGTGCCCGTCATGGCGTCGAATCCCGTCGCCAGGATGAGCATGTCGATATCGTATACCCGCCCCGCCGTCATCACCCCCTCTGGCGTTATCCTCTCGATGGGCGACCCGCTCACGTCGATCAGGTGCACGTTCGGGCGGTTGTAGGTCTCGAAATACTCTGTAATCACACAAAGGCGCTTGCAGCCGATGACCGTCGTGGGACAAAGCAGTTCCGCGGTTTCCGGATCCTTCACGACCGAGCGAATCTTGTTGCGGACGAATTCGCCAGCCGTCTGGTTCGCCTCCTCGCTGTAGCGCAGATCCGTGAAGGCGGAGAGGAAGGGCAGACCCCCGTGCGCCCAGCGTTTCTCGAATTCGCGATCGCGTTCTTCCTCGCTGACCTTCAATGCCTCCTTCTCTCCAAAGGTCTGATCGAATCCTGTGGCCGAGCGCTTGGCCCTCGCCCTGATTTCCGGGTAGTTCGCCTTCACTTCCCGAACCCGCTCCTCGCCGATGGGGCCGTTGTGCGCGGGCACGGCGTAGTGCGCGGTTCTTTGGAAAACAAACACTTCGTCCGCCTCGCGCGCGATGATGGGAATCGACTGCATGGCGGATGAGCCCGTGCCGATGACGCCCACACGCTTGCCGGAGAAATCCACCTTTTTATGCGGCCAGAGGCCTGTATGGAAAACGGGACCGTCGAAGGAGTCGAGTCCCTTGAAAGCAGGAATATTGGGAGAGGAGAGGCACCCGGTGGCCATCACGCAGAAGGTGGCCGAAATCCGCTCGCCGCCGTCGGTCCGGACGACCCAGCAGCTCGCCTCCTCATCGAATACGGCGGAGACGATTCGCGTGTTGAAGACGACATCGCGTCTCAAATCAAAGCGTTCCGCCACGTGGTTGACATAGCGCAGAATTTCGGGCTGGCTCGCGTAGCGCTCGGTCCACTCCCATTCCTGCTGGAGTTCTTCGGAGAACTGATAGGAATACTGGACGCTCTCGGTATCGCATCGAGCGCCCGGGTAGCGGTTCCAGTACCAGGTGCCGCCCACGTCGCCGCCCGCCTCGTAGGCGCGCGCCCTGAAACCGCGCGAGCGCAGCCGGTAGAGCATGAAAAGCCCGGCGACGCCTGCGCCGACGATGAGGGCGTCGAGGTCGGTTTTCGCCTCTTTTTTCAACCCAAAACCCCTTATCCGTTTATAATTCAGATACTTACAGAATCATACGTTTTCATGTATTTATCGAAAAACATCGTGAATTTATCCAATTTTATCTAATTTTACGGGAATTCGGAACCGGGGGGAGGCGGTTCGCGCCGAAACCCGCTCGGTGAAGTTGAGGGAGCGCGCGCAAGTTTTCGAGCGGCGAATGCGCTGTCCGAATCGCTCCATCGACTTGCCGCTCCCGGTCGGCCAGGCGGAACCGGGGGCGGCGGATTCGCGCCGGAATCCGCCCGGGGATGATAAGAGAACACGCGCAAGTTTTCGAGCGGCAATTGCGGGCAAATGCGGGCGGGCGAACCCGCGGGGGTCAGGCGTATTTTTCGCGTAATTCCCGTTCTTTTTCCCCGAAAAGCCGTTGCCAAAACCGGGCTTCGCCCATAGTATTCCCGCATCGTCTGAAAACCGGAAACCGCTCCCCACGCCGAGGGGGGAGCGCGAACACGAAAGGACACGAAAGGATGCGTCATGGAGGATAAGACCGGGGCGTTCCGCCTCGAAGAAGCGGGCATCGAGGATCTGCACGCGGCGATTCGCGCCGGCCGCGCGACGTGCGCAGAGGTGGTCGAGGGGTACCTCGCGCGCGTGCGCGCGTACAACGGCGTCGCCAGCATGCTCGTCACCGAAGACGGCGCGCGCATCCCCGAAGCCAGGGGTGTGGTGCGCGGCGGCGCGCCGCTCGAGTTCCCGGCCGAAACGGTGAAGGCCGCCGACTACCTGCCCGATCTGGAGGAATATAAGGGCCCGCCGCTCGAGTTCGGGCGCATGGAGGCCACCGCGTCCGACCCGGAAGTCGAGCAGCAGTACGGCATGATCGTCGGCATCCCGAACGCGGGACAGGTGAACGCCCTCGCCACCCTGAACATCCGGGGCGAGCGCTCCGTGACGTGCAAGGGCGATTTCGACAGGCATCCCGCGGAAGGCCCGCTGCCGCCGGGCGCGCCGCCCATGTGCGAGGTCTTCCGCCACTACCCCGACGCGATTGAGCGCGCGGCAGAACTGGACGCCGAGTACGGCGCGAATCCCGACCTCGAGAAAATGCCGATGTACGGCGTGACATTCTCGTTCAAGGACCCCTTCGACACGAAGGACATGCGCTCCACGGGCGGCGGCGACGCGGCCTATGACATCGATTTCCCCGCGCGCGACCACATCCTCGTCGAGCAGCTCAGGAACAAGGGCGCCATCATCTTCGCCAAGGCCGTGAGCACCGAATACAACGGGCGCGCGGGCGATCCGGGCGGGCGGCACGCGCCGGAGAAGGTGCTGCCCTCCGTCCTGGGCTACCAGCGCAGCACGTGGGGCGGGAACCCTTCGAACCCCTACGACACCACGCGGGCGGCCTCTCTGGGTTCGAGTTCGGGCTCCGCCCTCTCGGTGAGCACGAACATGGTGATGGCGAGCCTGGGCGAGGAGACGAGGGCCTCCTGCCGGGGGCCGTCGAACCACAACGCCGTCGCGCTCATCCTGCCGCACAAGGCCATGCTCGGCTTCGACGGCGGCGCCATCGGGGCGGACATCTACTGCGACCGGAGCGGCATCATCACGAAATCACTCGCCGATTGCGCCAGGGTGCTCGACGCTCTCAAGGACCCGGTGAACGGCTACTACGACCCGCGCGATCCGTTCACGACGGTGCCGCGCTCCTCCGTTCTGGATACGCCCTATGCGTCGCACATCACTGCGAGCGGGGAGGCAGGCGCGCTCGAAGGCGTGCGAATCGGGGTCATCCGCGAGTCGATGGTCTATCCGAGGGGTTCGAAGTCGGAAGAGCCCATCGTGAACGCGGCAGGCCGGGAGATAAAGGAAGTCCTCGGCCGGAAGCTGGGCGCGAAGCTGCTCGAATCCACCGACCCGCTCTGGGCGGGCGACCCCGAGGTCGAGACGATGAAGACGGATTTCCGCCGCGCGCTCGCCAGGCTCATCCCCGTCTTCATGCCGGACATCATGTTCCGTCTCACGCCCGGGGGCGGGCCGCTCTTCACCGAATTCGCCGAAGCCATCGTGCCCACCGAGTTTGAGCCTGGCGTCGTGTTCGGTTCGGGCGAGATGCAGCCCATCGACTACATGCTCGCCATGGGCGAGGGCAGAATCGAGCAGCCCGAGAACCTCGACCTCGCCACCGTGCAGCAGCAGGAACTCGCCATGACGTTCCGCTACCACATCCACCAGTACCTCTCGCGCCGGGCGGAGGACTGGGAGGCGCGCGGCTTCACCGAGACCATCACGGGATTTCCCGAGTTGAACGCGCGCTCCAAGTTCTGGGGGGACGACCACCGCGCCGCCTTCAGGAACTGGGAGGAGGTCTCGGACCCGCGCAATCCCCACGGTCACAGGCAGGGGGTGAACGAGCGCATCATGCTGCGCGAACTCCTGCGCCGCGTGGACATGATGGTGATCCTGGAGAACGACCTGGACGCCCTCGTGCGCCTGCACACGCCGCTCCCGCCCGCCATCATCGGCGGCGCGGTTCAGCCCGGCCTCCTGCTGAACTCAAGGCCCGAATCGCAGAGCGGGCCGAACGCGGGCCTCACGGAAGTGCTCGTGCCGGCGGGCTACGTGCGCACGACGTACGACCCGGTATTCGAGCTGAGCGAGGACGGGACGCGGTTCATCTCCGCCCACAACGATGAAGCCACCACCATCCCGGAACCCGGCCTGCCGTTCTCGCTCGTCTTCCGCGCCGAACCCGGCAGGGAGGACGCCCTGCTCCGTATCGCCTCGACCTACGAGGCGGCTTCGAAGCGCCGCATCCCCCCGCCCGATTTCGGGCCGCTGTAGGGGTGGGCGAAATTAAAGATGCCTGTACGGCGCGTCTCGGTTGGGGGGCTTGAATAGTGAGTATTACAAGGTTTCGTAGGGGCGGACCTGCGTGTCCGCCCTTTGCGTTCACCGTGTTTTATCATTCCGTTATCGTTAAGACGGATACCTGAAGGCGGGCGGACACGCAGGTCCGCCCCTACAATAACGCTAAATTACAGAACCTATCCCATCACACACCCCGACCCTCAATGGGTAGTTGAAAAAACCCTTCTCGCTCGGAATTCACCACCGCCGTCATTCCGGCGTCATTATCGTTTTTGTTGTAGGGGTCGCATACAATCGGATTGACAAGCAACAAAATTCGGGCGGCCACATGGGGCCGCCCCTACGAGAGAAAGGAAGAGCTCGCAGGGGCAAGTCGCGACCTGCCCCTGCGAGCTAAGCGCCCCTCGCTTCGAGCGTCGTTCAGGATGTCGTACAGCGCCCGCCGGGCGCACAGGGCGCCGATTCGCCTGAATGCGCCGCTGGTAGATCGCTAAGCGGGACGCCCGGTCGTCCAATCCCACCGGCGCACCTGGGTTTCGGCGAACAGGCCCGCTTTGGCATAGGGGCTGCCGGCCACGAAAGATCGCGCCGCCTCGATAGAGGGCGCTTCGATCGCCAGGAGAAGGCCGTCGACGTCCTCGCTGTTTTCGGCAATCGTCGGCCCGCCATGGTGATAGACCACGTCGGGATGATCGGGGTGATCGCGCAAATAGGCGGCGAAGGCGTCATACAGATCACTGCGCGTTTGCGACATTCCGGGATTGTGCGTGACGAAAACCGCATAATACATGAGTGTTCTCCTCGTGTGGGGGTGAGTGGTTCATGGTATGTAGTTGCTCTGTCTGGTTATATCGCGCATGTTATTTTTACCTATAATCCTGTCTATCGGCCACGCAGGGTGGCGTCGCCGGCATCCGCGCCCCGGGAGCTTTCGACCCCGGGTTGATGAAAGCATGGCCGACTCACGGCCTTTGGCCGGGCCTCGCCCCGGGCGGCTCCACGCGGACGGTCACGATATCCGTGCCGTGGTATTGCTGATGCCGAACCGAGGACGCCAGGTGACGCAACAGCCGGAGCGACACTTCCCGTTCGATCATGTCCCCGGCGCTCGCTTCGCCGAGCAGCGCAATCCGGTCCTGAAGGTTCTCCTCGCCTTTCGAGGCGACGAACTCGATAACCGCGCCGCCGTCCTCGCTGCGCGCAACGAGGAGCAGCCGGCGCCGTTCACTTTCTTCACCGGCCTCCTCCTGGTCCAGGAGCGTCAGCAGCGTCTCCTCGCCGGCGGCGTCGAGGCGGGCCGCCATGGCTTCATCCCAGCCGCTTCGCGACGCGAATGCGCCGATGAACGCCCGGATTTCGCTCAGGGCGGAAAGATCGCATTCCACCTCGAGGCGGCTGGGCCGGGGTTTCGTCAGCTCCATGAGCGCGGTCATGGCGATGGCCGTGATACCTCCGGCCATCATCCCGTTTTGCAGAAGGCCGCCCGCGAAACCCGATACGTGCTCGGGGAAAATCGCACCGTTCTGAAAGCCTACGCCGACCCAGAACGAGACTCCGGCGATCAGGGTGCCCCGATAGTCGAGCCCGCCCTGGAGGATCACCTTCGTGCCGATGATGAAGATTCCCGCCATCGTGATGGTGATGAACGCCGCGACGACCGGACCCGGTATGGCGAGCACCACGGCGAGCGCTTTCGGGAGACACGCCAGGGCGACGAGCACCCCACCGAGCGCAATTCCGACGTAGCGGGAACTGACCCCGGTGATCTCGATCATTGCCGCGCCGTTGGGACGCAGCACGATCGGCATCGTACCCGCCAGACCGATGAGCAGATGCCCCACCCCGTCCGCGGCGACCGCGCCCTGGACCGTCCGGAAATCCACGGCCCGGGGTTCGGCCCAGGATACGTGCTGGTTCGCGACGGAGCCGCTGATGGTCTGAATCGTGCAGATCAGGGCGATGAACAAAAACGCCGGAAACAGGGCCCAGAAGGCCGGCCCGAAATCGAGAACGAAACCCGGCCATTCAGCCCCCGGAACGCCGATCCAGGAAGCCCGGGCGATGCGGTCGACGTCATAGAGGCCAAAGGCGCCCGAGGCTGCCGAGCCGGCGACGATCCCGATGACCGGCGCCCACAGGCGCAGCTTCGCTCCCCCCTTCAGCACGATGCATGTGACGACGAGCAGGGTCGTGGCCGCGCAAAGGGGAGCGGCTAGCGCCGGCGTCCCCTCCGGCACGTTCGTCAATTGTTCGAAGATGTGCGGCATCACCGTGACCGGCGTCAGCATGATGACCGTCCCCGTCACGGTCGGTGTCAGGATGCGACGGAACAGGGAGAGGCGTGCGGAAAACGCGAACTGGCACAGAGCCAGAATGAAGACCAGGGTGGCGAGCAGCGGCGGGCCGCCCGCTTTGAGCGCGGCGATGCTGACGGCGATGGCGGCCCCGGCCGTTCCCATCGGATGGATATAGCCCGTGCCCAGGCGACCGACCCGCAGTGCCTGCAGCATCGAGACCAGACCGCAGATCATGACCGAGGCGAACACGGCCCAAAGGACAACGGCCTCGGACTGGCCGGCGGCCCGGAACACGATCGTCGGAATCAGCACGATACCCGGCAACACGAGGCCGACGAGCTGTATGGCGAGACCCAGCGTGAGCGGCGCCGGGATTTTCCCGTGGGGATGGAGGCGCTCTCCGGAGCGTTGGTCGGAGCCGTCGGTTGTCATGCAGTAACCCTTACGCTTGAGAGAACCGCACGAACGGCAGCTACGCGCCGCCCCTTTCGCATCGACCTCGCCTGTGTGTTCGGCGGCTGAACGGGCGCACCGCCATACAGGGACGATTCCGGCGCCGTTTGGGGCACCGGGAGACGCTCGTGAATCCTTCCGCTGGCTATCGAGACATCCTCGCACACCCGTCTGTGGTTCTCAAGAAATTTCACCCCGGGGGCTGTTGAAAAAGCCCCCGTCGGGGGGATTGTCCATTGGTCTGCGCAGTTGTGGACTTCACCCTTGAATAGCTTCGCCTATCAACGAGAGAGAAGAGAATCACTCCCCCCTTGAGGGGGAGTCACAGAGGCCGAGCGGTTTGTGCGAAGGCCGATGTGGTGGGGGGTAAATCGCGTCTTTTTGCCATTCCGAATTCTACCCCCCACCGAATCGCTTTCGGGCTTACGCCCTTAGCTCTTCGACTCCCCCTCAAGGGGGGAGTGAAACTTGCTCTTTCATCGGATAAGTCAAAACCTCGTTAATCTGAACTTTTTCACCACACCCTTGTCAGGAGGACTTTTTCGACAGACCCTCTCGCGAGGGATGGCCATGACGGTTCGCACCGGATCGGGGGAGCGCTAGAACAGACCCATGACCCAGAGGCAGGTTGCGGGCACGAACAGAATGATCGCCAGGAGAACGAAACCGCTCAACAGGAACGGGACGATGCCTCTGAATGACTCGCTGAGCGGGATTCCTTCGGCCAGCGAGTTGATGACGTAGACGTTCAAGCCGATGGGCGGAGTGATCAGGCCGATCTCGACGACGATCAGGACCAGAATCCCGAACCAGATGGCGATCGCCTCCTCCGTGTAGCCGAAATCGAGTCCCGTCACCAGCGGAAAGAAGACGGGCACCGTCAGCAGGATCATGGCCAGACTGTCCATCACGCAGCCGAGGATCAGGTAGACGAGCAGGATGCCGATCAGGATCGAGGTCGGCGCCAGTCCGGACGCCGCCAGCGCATCGGCCAGCTCGGTCGTGACCCGGGACAGCGCGAGGAAGCCGTTGAAAACCTCGGCGCTGATCAGGATGAGGAAGATCATCGCGGTGGCCTGCGCGGTCTCGAGCAGACTCGACACGAAGGCCGCCCGGCTCAACCGGCCCGATGCAATCGCCACCAGGGCGATGGCCGCGGCCCCGATGGCGGCGGCCTCGGTCGGGGTGAACACGCCGAAATAGATTCCGCCGATGACCGACAGAAAGATGGCCGCCACCGGCCACACCGCGGCAAGGCTGCGCAGGCGTTCTCTGAACGGCGCGGCCGGAACGACCGGACCCGAATCGGGCTTCAGCCGGACGTACACGCCGATCGCGATCGCGTAGCCGAGCGTCGCGATGATTCCCGGAACCAGCGCGGCCAGGAACAGCTTGCCGATCGACTGCTCCGTGATGACGCCGTAGATCACCAGGATCAGCGACGGTGGAATCAGGATGCCCAGTGTTCCGCCGGCGGCCAGCGTGCCCGTAGCCAGCGCTCCGGAATAACCCGAGCGCCTCATCTCGGGCAGCGCCACCGAGGTCATCGTCGCTCCGGTCGCGATCGAGGATCCGCAGATGGAGCCGAACGCGGCGCACCCACAGATCGTCGAGATGGCCAGCCCGCCGCGGCGGTGCCCCACCCAGGCGCGGGCCGAGTCGAACAGGGAGCGGCTGAGTCCGGACCGGGTCGCCAACTGGCCCATCAACAGGAACAACGGCAGCACCGAAAGCGTGTAGCTCGACACCCGCCCGAACGGCGCGGTGTTCAGCAGATTGAGGAACGCCGACCATCCCGCGATTGAGGCGAAGCCGAAGCCGCCGACCAGGAACATCGCCACCGCGACCGGCATCCTCAGGGCGATCAGCACCAGGCAGACGCCGAACAGGAGCCCGCCGTACTCGATGTTCGTCATCGCCTGAGGGCGCGCAGTCTGCGGTTGACCACCACGGCGCAGACCACGGTCAGCAACACCGCTCCGAGCAGCGCAGGGAAATACGCCCAGTGGAGCGGAATGGCGAGGTAGAGCGTCGTCTCGCCGTCAATGAACTTGTGCATACCGCCGACGAACAAGCGCCATGTGATCAGGCCCGCAACTATCGTGAAGGCGCAATTGTGCACCGCCTCCAATGCCGTCTTGTGGCGCGGGCGCATTCTCTCGGTGAAGAACTCTACGACGATGTTGCCGTTCCTGGTGTGGCAGTAGGGGAAAAAAGCGAACACCGCGACCCCGCAGGCGAGCTCGGTGATCTCGTAATCGCCGGGTATCGGAGCGTTCAGGAAGTAGCGTCCGAAGACGCTGACCACGGTCATCGCCATGACCCCGATCAGCAACACCCCTCCCGCCAGCGCGGCTCCGCGGCTCAGCCGGTCCAGACCGGTTCCAGCGGTGTGCTCCGATGAGGAGGGCGCCGGGATGCGAGGCGCGCCTCCCCCCTCTTTGTCCGATACCGGCTTACCGGCGCAACTCATTGCTGTACTTGGCGACCAGACGCCTTGCGTCGGCAAGCATGGCCTCCCCGTCATGTCCCATGGCTTTGACCTTTTTGACCCAGCTATCGATCACCGGCCGGGTGGCCGCCCTCCAGCGCTCGCGCTCCGCTTCGGTGAGCGAAAGAATTGAATGGCCCCGCTTCCGGGCGATCGCGCGGCCGGGCTTCTCGTCTTCCTGCCACAACCGGCCGAGCCGTTTGGCCAGCGCGATTCCCGTAGTCTCGTCGATAATCATCCTGATTTTCGCGGGCAACCCGTCGTAGCGAGTCTTGTTCATCGTCATCAGGAACAGGACGCAGGACAGAGACACCTCGGTGTGGTATTTCGTCACTTCATGGAGGCGGAAGGGCCGCATGATGGTCCACGGGAGCCAGGCCCCATCCACCACGCCCCTTGAGAGCGCCTCGTAGACCCTCGGCACCGGCATGCCGACCGGGCTGGCGCCAAGGGCCTTGAGCATCGCCGCGCTGGCCCGCGAAGGGGTGCGCATCTTCACGCCTTTCAGATCCTCGAGCGTACGAATCTGCTTCCCGGCCATGTGGATCTGGCCGGGTGCTGCGGTGTGAAACACCAGGGGCCGGGTGTCCCTATATTCATCCCGCAGCCATTTGCGGTGGAAACGGGTCAACGCCTGGCTGGTCGCTTCGGCGTCCCCGCAAACGAAGGGCAGTTCGAACACCTCGGTCAACGGAAATCGCCCCGCCGAGTAGCCGGGCAGGGTCCAGATGATATCGACCACGCCGTCGCGCGCCTGCCCGTAGAGATGCGACGGCTTGCCGCCGAGCTGCATCGACGGAAACACCTCGATTTTGACCCGGCCCCCGGACCTCTTCTCGACCTCCCGGGCCCATGGCCGCAAAAACAGGCGAACGGCGATCGCTTTTGGTGGGTTGAAAGTGTGCACCCGAAGCGTGATCGGCTCCGCGGCGGCGTTGTTCAGAAAGGCGCAGAATACGCCCGCGGCGAGCGATGCGAACAAGGCATGGGCGAAGGCTCTGCGAATCACATCCATACGTTGCCCTCCATGAAGCCGGGTATGTCTCGACACGACCCAGTTGCATCCGCGAGGTCACTTCATCATGACAACTGCCGATCCAGAGCGGGTAGTCTGGTTGGAATGTTAGTTTATGTTCGACATCGACTCAAGAAAAATCGAGACGGCGCCCGGGAGAACACACCGGCGCATCTTTTTGCTTCGCCGGCGGAAATCCACTCAGCGAACGAATTTCTGCGCCAAAGCACGAAACCCGGTAAGTGCCGATAACAAGAATCCAAATGTCCACTTCGAACCCGGAAGGGAGGACGTGCTGCTGCGGATCGCCTCGACGTACGAGGCGGCTTCGAAGCGCCGCATTCCCCCGCCGGATTTCGGTCCGCTGTAGGGATAGGCGCAGGCTAAGGCGTTCTGACGGCGCAGCTCGATTGGAGGGTGGTTTGTAAATTCGATCAGGGTTGACGCGCAGGGGCCGTTCGCGAACGTGGGCCGTTTATAAACGGCCCACTATTCAGTTCCTATTCGACCGAAAAAGACCACCGTCATTCCGGCGCATGCCGGAATCCAGGGAATTTGCCTTTTTGCTTTTCGCCTTGATTCATGCTCCAGCCAAGACGGGATGAAGTACCGGGATGTATCCACACGAATCGGCTCTGGATTCCGGCATACGCCGGAATGACGGCGGTGGTGAATTCCGAGCGAGCAGGGACTTTTCAACAAGCCTCTCAAGGGAAAAATGCCTGCGGCGCATTCGCTGCCCCGGTCGCGGCAAACGCTCGCTCCTCGCTCGGAATTGACCCCTATCGGCGCGACTGCGGGCTTCGCCCTTGTCTTGCCGTCGGGCATCGCGGCGAGGAGTTACCCGACCCTCAAGGGGGGAAATGACTCCCAGTCTCTATTTTGAGAGGATAAAGGCTGCCCTCGCGAAGCGCCAAAAGAAGGGGTAGCAGCTTTGGCTCGAGGCGCTTCGCGAGACCGAGGGCAGCGCGTCTTTCATCTCGTTTTTTGGGCCGCCCTTGGGGAAGCCATGATTCGGCTTCCCCCGGGCGGTTCTTGCGACCAGGCCGTTTTCTTATATGTTCTCTGGTGAATTACCCAGTCACAGCTCTTGGCCGGGCTCGTGTACTTGCTCCAAGGTTCGGGCGCCGCGAGGCCCTACGCCTGTGAGACGATGTGGAATGTCCGTTCTTAAGAATCTCTCCGATCGGCACCGCCTCACGCAGCCTGAAAATGAATCGAACATGCAAATATTCATTGACAGAATGGCAATATAGAGAGGTTTCTTTACGGGAATCTTGCGGTTCGGTTAAATTGTCGTTTCCGTTTTGTTTCACCCATGTTTCGAGGATTCGCGGTTTCATGATTATCATTCCCAGCATCAAATCGCCGCAGGCGGGGCGATCACTCACCCTCAAGACCCACACCGGACCCTCGGGGAGGCCACCAAGATGGCGTCCTTGAGCCGCTCTCTCGCAAGGTGGGCGGCGGGGCTTCGTTTCAGAGATCTGCCCGCGCAAGTCGTCGACCGCGCCAGGGGCGTCACCCTGCAAGCCATAAGCTCAGCTCTTTTGGGTTCTCAAACCGAAGACGGACGAAGAGCGATCGCCCTCATCACCGAGGAAGAAGCGGGCGTCCGCGCAGGCGCGACCATCTTGGTGAGCGGGGCCAGGGCGACGAAAGGGGGCGCCGCCTTTGCGAACGCGGAAATGGCCCTGGCGGGCGGCAAGTGGGATACCTTCCGAATGCTCACCCACCCGGGAACCTCCATCATCCCCGCCGCCCTCGCCGCTGCGGAAGCTAACAATGCCTCTGGCAGGGACTTTCTTGTAGGCGTCGCCGCGGGCTATGAGGTCATGGAGCGCTTGGCGTCGGACTTCATTCCTACTGTGATGTCGCGCGGTTTTCATGCGGGGCCCGTTTTCGGGATTTTCGGGGCTGCCGTCGCCGCCGCGAAGATCATGGGCTTAGGCGAGGAGCAGTTGAACAGCGCAATTGCGCTCTGCGCGAGTCTCGCGAGTGGAAACCTCGAAGGCCCGCCGCTGCGCGGGCCTTCGAGGGTGGCGCTGGTCAATCCGTTACCGATACTGCCGTCATCTACGAATACGAGTCCTGGGATAT
>JAPOYD010000020.1:12426-33134 GCA_026706735.1 Nitrospinota bacterium
GCGAGTGGAAACCTCGAAGGCCAGCGCAGCGGCGGGCAGGCGCTCAGAGAGGGCGGTGCGGTGCGTAACGCCTTCCTCGCGGCGGCGCTGGCCGAGCGGGGCCACGTCGGCGGGGAGACGGTGCTCGAGGGCGAAGCCGGTTTCTACCACGCCTATACGGGAAACAACGAAGGCCGCCTCACATACAGCTTCACCGGCGATTCGAGAACGAGCCTGGATAAAATGACCGAGGGGCTTGGGGAGGAGTGGGTATTTCTCGAAACGCTGTTCCGCATCTATTCCACCTCGGGCTACAACCTCGCGCACATCGACGTGACAGCCGGCCTCTGCGAGGAGAACGACATCAGGCCCGAAGAAGTAGAGCGCGTGGAGACGCTCGTGAACTGGCTGGAGACCCAATACCCGAGCCCCGCCTTCGCGAACCGCAGAGAAGACGGCGCGCCCAGCCCGGGCAGCACGCATTACTACGCGGCTTTCGGCGTCGTGAAGCGCGGCTATCCGCTCCTGAACAGGCCGCCGGGCCAGGACGACCCGCCCGAGGTGCTCGAGATGATGGAGCGCGTCCGCATCATCCCCTCCCGCGAGATGGGCCTTTTCGCCCCCAGGGTGAGCATCCACACCAAAGAAAGGGGGGTCTTCACCAGACAGGCCACCGGCAGGGAATTCATCTTCAATTTCGATGAGTTGGCAAACCGCATCTGTGGCATCGCTCCCGGCCTGCCGATACCGGAATCGCGCTACAGGGAAATCATCGAAACCTGCCGCGCACTGGACGCGCAAGAGAAGGCGGAAAAGCTCATACGCCTCACCGTGGCCGAATAAGAATCCGCTCCTGGAAGCGCCTACCAGAGCTGCTCAGACGCCAGGGACGCGCCCTCGGCCAAGGCGGCCATCTTCATCCACACGATGCGGCGGTCCACCTGCACCCGGCCGGCGAAGGTGCCGAAGCCGCAATCGACGCCGGCTATCACGTTCTCGCGCCCCACCGTCTCGGCGTAGTTCACGATACGCTCGGCCACCAGTTCGGGATGCTCCACGAAATTGGACGTCGAATCGATCACGCCAGGGATGATGCTCTTGCCCTCCGGCAGGTCGACTTCGCGCCATACCTTCCATTCATGGCCGTGGCGGGGGTTCGCGCCGGGGAACGAAACGGCGCAGGGCTTTCCCTTCAAGACGATGTCGATGATGTCCTTGATCGGAACGTCCTCATGGTGCGGCCCCAGCGTACTGCCCCAGCAGATGTGCATGCGCATCCGCTCGGGGGCGATGTTCCGTACCGCGTGGTTCAGGGCTTCGACGTGCATCTCGATTTCGGTGCGGAAATCCGCGAGGCTCAAATCGCGAAACACGGTGTGGCGGCTGAGCGCCAAGTCGGGGCAGTCGAGCTGCAGGAGCAGTCCCGCATCCACGATGGCCTCGTACTCGCGGCGCATCACGTCCGCGAGCGCGAATATGTATTCCTCCTCGCTCGGGTAGTGGAGGTTCCTCAAATAGCGCGAAATCTGTCCCGGCGAGGGGGAAGTCATGAACGCCTCTGCCGTATCGGCGCGGCCGAGAGCGCTTTTCGCGCGCTCGATGTCCACTTGCGCGGCGGGCCAGTCCTTCCACGCCACGGGGCCGGAGCAGGCCGGGCGGTTCTGCAGGGGCGAGGCGAATTGAGAGAGAATCTCGGCGAGTTCGGGAAAGCTCTCATCCCCCGTGCCGAGCGGGGGCGAGCTCGGCCCCTCGTAACCCGTCAGCCTGTGCTTGACGTGGGAGGTGTAATCGGGCCGGCCCTGCTCGCCGTCGTTGATGACGTCGAGCCCCGCCGCCACCTGTTTCTCCACGACGTCTTCTATCGCGCGCGCCACGGCGGCATCGAGGTCACCCGAATCCGCGCCGCCCTCCTCCTGGGCCAGCAACAAATCGACCACCTCCTGGGGGCGCGGCAGGCTCCCCGTGTGGGTCGTGAGTATTCTGTCTGTACTGCGCTTCATGGCTTGCTCCTCCTTACTGCCTTGCTTCGATTCAAGAACCCAGATGTATAAAGTCGATGATCAAGCGCGGCTCCGCTCCCTCCAAAATGAAGTCCTCTTCAGGAAAACACTGATAAGGTAGACCAGAGCCAGTGCCAGAAAAGTCAGGCTGATCGGCTTGCGGAAGAAGATGCCGGGGTCGCCGTCCGAGAGGATGAGCGACATTCTCGCGTTTTTCTCAAAGACCGGCCCCAGGATGATCGCCAGCAGCAGGGGCATGATCGGATAGTCGAATTTCTGCATGAAATAGCCGAGCAGACCGAAGCCGATCATCAGGAAAACGTCGAAAAAGCTGTTCTGAAGCGCGAACGCCCCGATGACGCAGAACACGGCGATGCTCGGGAATAGCAGCCCCGGCGGCACGCGCAGCACCTGGACGAACAGGCGGATGCCCAGCAATGCGATGATGATGGTCAGGAAAAGCGCGATAAAGAACGACCCGAATATCGAGAACACGAAACCGCCGTGGCTCTCGAACAGGAGCGGCCCCGGCGCGAGCCCCTGGATGGTGAGCGCGCCGAGCATCACGGCGGTGACGGGATCGCCCGGGATTCCCAGCGTGAGCATCGGGATCATCGCGCCGCCGGTCATGGCGCTGTTGGCGGCCTCGGGCGCGGATACGCCCTCGAGCTTCCCCTTCCCGAACGATTCGGGTTCCGGGGAGCGGCGCTGCGCCGTGTTGTAGCTCAGCACGGCGGCGACGGCGCTTCCCGTACCCGGCAAGAGACCGATGGTGGTCCCGATGAGGGAGGATTGCGCGAGCGTCTTCCAGAGACCGGCCAGGGTTCCAGGCGAGGGCAGCAAATCGCGCAGGCGCGTCGAGAAATCCGGCAAGGAGACGGCGGAACCGCGCATGCCCGAGATGATCTCGGGCACCGCGAAAAGCCCGATCATCACCGGGAGGAAAGAAACTCCCTGCTGAATCTGCACCACGGAAAACGTGAAGCGCGGTATGGAATCGATGGGGTCCATGCCCACGGTGGCGAAACTCAGGCCCAGTATGCCCGAGATGAGCGCCTTGCTCATCGAGGTTTGCGCGAATCCGCAGATGAGGCAAAGCCCCAGCAGAACCAGCGACGCCAGTTCCGGCGCGCCGAACTTCAGGGCGAAATCCGCCAGCTGGGGCGCGATGGTTACCAGGCAGACGAGGCTGAACAGCCCGCCCAGAAAGCTCGAGAAAAAAGCCACGCCCAGAGCGACCCCGGCCCGGCCCTTGCGGGCGAGCGGGTGTCCGTCCAGGCTCGTGACGATGGCGGCGGGGTTGCCGGGGATGTTGATCAGAATGGCCGAGATGCTGCCCCCTGTCATCCCGCCGACGAAAACGCCCACCAGGAGGCTCATCGAGGTGACGCTCGCCATGTGGAAGGTGAAGGGCAGCAGGAGAATGATGCCCATGCTCACGGTGAGGCCCGGAATGGCCGCGAAGATGATGCCCATAAAACTTCCCAGGACGGCGAACAGAAGAGGCTTCCACGCAAGCGCCTGGACAATGCCCTCCACCAGGAGATCCATCTTTAGAAGAGCCAGTCCTGGGGCAGGGGCACCTTGAGTACATGGTGAAATACGTAGTTCACCACCAGGGCGAAAATGACGACGTAGGGGATGATGATTTTCCAGGAACGGATACCGCTCCACCAGAGGGAGACGGCGAGAAACGCGGCGACAGCGGCTGAAAAGCCGGCATACTGCATCAAAACCGCGAAACCCGCCAGCAGGAGGCAAAGGATCAGGGCGTCGACTACGCCCTTACGCTCTATAGCGGTGTGCGCTTTCTCTTCAGCTTTGCCCAGGGATCCCGTCGCGATTTCAACCAGCGTCAGGACAATAAGCAGCGATGCCCAGAGCCAGGGGATAAAAGAAGGCCCCAGGGGACCTTCTTCCCCCGGCCCCTGGGGCAACTCCAGAATCAGCGAACCGTACCAGACGTAAAAAACCACTAGGAGGATCGGAACGGCGAGGCGTCCGACGTGCTGCCTGATTTTTTTACTCTCCTCCGTCATGAACGCCAGTTCCCTTGTGGCTTCTCGTCCCCGGTACGATTCAGAAGGCTATTTCTTCATCTTTTTCTTCTTGTCCAGTCCCAGCGAAACGACGACCTTCTTGATCAGAGCGTTCTGCTGGGCCACGAAGGCCGGGAACTTGTCCGGGCCCATGTAGGAGACCAGGAAACCTCTCTTCTCGGCGGTGGCCAGGACTTTCGGATCCTTCGCGGCAGCCGAGAAAGCCTTGTGGAGCGCTTGAACCGCTTCTTTGGGCGTTCCCTTGGGAACGTGCAACCCGCGGAACTGGTAAAAGCCGACGTCCCACCCATGCTCGCTGAACAGGGGAACCTTGGGGTACGCCGGATGGCGCTTCGGGAAAGATACGGCCAGCATGCGGACCTTGCCCGCCTTGTGGAGGGCCAGGACCTCGGGGGGATGCACGGAAATCGCGTCGACCTCGCCGCCCAGCAGGCTGGGCACGCGGCGTTTGCCCAGGGGGACGTGACGGAACTTGAAGCCCGCCTTTTGTGAGAGTGCGGAAGCCGTGAGCCGCGTAAAGCTGCCCGAACCCGCGCTTCCGATCTTGAGCGTCTTCGACTTGGCCGCCTTCACGAGGTCGGGAAGCGATTTATACGGGGAATCGGCCCGGACGACGATAGCGGTCCCTTCGAACACCAGCCGGGAAACGTAATCCCATGCGCGGTAGTCATAGGGCAGTTTCCCCATGGTCGTACCGGTCAGGATCGAGGCCGAAAGCCAGCCGATCTTGTATCCGTCGTTCG
The DNA here is from genome assembly GCA_026706735.1 of Nitrospinota bacterium. Classification (GTDB taxonomy): domain Bacteria; phylum UBA8248; class UBA8248; order UBA8248; family UBA8248; genus Bin107. The sequence continues at coordinate 17,209 of JAPOYD010000020.1, forward strand.
GTGCGGTCTTGACGTAGGCGAAGCCGATAGTACCACCCGCTCCCGGGCGGTTCACGGCGACGATGGGCTGTCCGAACACCTTCTCGGCCGCTTTCGCCACGGTGCGGCCGGAAATATCCGCAGCCCCGCCGGGTTTGAAGGTGATGGTCATCTCCACGGGCTTCGTCGGATATGCCGCCGAGGCGGGTACAACCGAGGCACCCGCGACGACGAGGGCAAGTGCGAAAACCAGTAACAACTTCTTCATGGTGATTCCTCCTTGAGATTCATTGAAAGTGCATTGTAAAAATTTCTCGAAATTCATGGGTTTCCTAATCACGATTCCAGGAATGCCATCTCGAAAGGCCGATGCAGACGCTCTTGATCTGAGTGTATTCGCGCAGCGCCTCCTCGCCGTGCTCCCTGCCGATGCCGCTTTTCTTCGTGCCGCCGAACGGAATCTCCGAGCCGTAGCGGTAGGTGTTGATGAACACGTTTCCGCAATCAAGCTCCGCGGCGAGCCGATGCGCCTGGCGCAGGTCGCTCGTCCAGACGTAGCTCGCCAGCCCGAAGTCCGTGGCGTTGGCGTCCCTGACCGCATCGTCTAGAGAGTCGTATTCGTGCACGGTGAGAACGGGGCCGAAAATCTCCTCGCACGCCGCCTCCATGTCCTGGTTCACGCCCGTGAGTACCGTGGGCTGCATGAAGTTTCCGTCCGGCCCTTCTTCGAGCGTCGCGCGCTCTCCCCCGCAGGCGACGCTGGCTCCATCTCCCACCGCCGATTCGACGTAGCCGACCACGTCTGCGAGATGATCAGGAGAGATCAGCGGCCCCATATCGGTATCCTCATCCATCGCATCGCCCACATTGATTCCCGCGACGCGCTCTTTAATCTTCTCCACGAACGCATCGTGGATGGAAGGCGGGAGGAACAGGCGGGTTCCGGCGAAGCAAACCTCGCCCTGGCGGGCGAACACCTGGCTCATCACGCCGTCCGCCGCTTCGTCCAGATCGGCGTCCTCACAAACGATGATGGGGCCCTTTCCGCCAAGCTCCGCCAGCACCGGGGTCACGTTCTGCGCGGCGAGCCCCAGGACTTCCAGGCCGCCCTCGGTGCCGCCGGTGAAGACGATTTTTCTGATATCCGGATGGCCCACGATCTTGGCGCCCGTCGAGCGTCCCGAACCCGCGACGATGTTGATCACTCCCGGCGGGAAACCGGCTTCCTCGACCAGTTTCCCGAAATAGAGCACAGACGCCAGGGCGACGGCGGAGGGTTTGACGACCACCGTGTTGCCGCAGGCAAGAGCGGCGGCCAGCCCTCGGGACATCAACTTGAGCGGGGTGTTCCAGGGAACGATGATGGCCACGACGCCCAGGGGCTCCCTCGTCGAATACATGAGCCTATCGTTCATGAGAGGCAGTGCGCTGCCTTCCACCTTGCCCGCCCATCCGGCGAAATACTCGAAATGCCGCGCGGAGGAGGCGGATTCCAGGCGGCTCTCCCGGATGGGGATGCCCGTGTTGATGGCTTCGAGTCTCGCGAGGGTTTCCGCGTGCTCGCGCATCAGGGCCGCGAGTTTCGTAATCAATTTTCCGCGCTCGAGAGCGGGCATCTTCTTCCAGGACGGGTCGTGAAACGCCCGCCAGCAGGAGGCAACCGCCTCATCGACCTGCGCGTCCGAGGCCGGGAACAACTGGAAAATCGTCTCGTTGTTCGAGGGGTTGAGCACGTCTATCGGCTCACCGCGCTCGCCTTTGACCCAGGCGCCGTCGATAAACTGCTGCTCCACTTCCTGGGTGAGGGGAAACTCGGCCACCTTCACTAAACTACCCGACATCTATAACTCCTTTCATTGATCGTTATTCGGGCCAGATGCCCCAAGCAGGCCTCCAGGCTTTACATTTTCTCCGAATCGGGACCGGACCATTCCTGATCACTCAAAACGTCTTTGTGGACAACGTCTTCCTCCACAGAAGAGACGACGTCCTTTGCCACCTGCTCATACCAGTCGGCCACGTCCTTCGGGTAGTCCGTGTGGCTGGGGAGGTCCTTGATGAGGGGGCCTTCGACGGAGGGAATGTCGCTTACGCCGTCGAACTCCTGGGAATATACCCGCCCTTTCCGCGCGGCGAATTCCTTGTCGATAGTGGCGTCGAGCTTGAGCCACTTGCCGTTCAGATACGCCTCTCCCAACGAGTGCCACGGCAGCTTGCGGTCGCCCCAGATCTTGGCGACTTCCTCGTTCATGAAAGGCTTGTCGGGGCAATGGAGCTGCTGGAAACCGATGCGCGAGGGGATGCCCGAGGCCCGGCACAGGGCGGCGAACATGCTGGCCTTGCCCATGCAGAACGCCTTGCCGTTGTTCAGCACGTCGCTCGCCTGGCGCTTTCCCTCGGCGAGATAACGGAACGAGTCGAGAATGTCGTAGGGAAAATCTCGAACGAAATAATAGATGTTGCCGAGTTTTTCCTTCTCGTCCGCACAGCCGTCAGTGAGTTCCTGCGCCTTCGATACGATGTCCGGGTTGTCCGAATCGATGTATTCGGTGGGCTTCAGATAGTCGGCCATTTCCTGGTGTTCGTTCATTGGAAAATCTCCCTGCTCATAAGAGGACCTCAGCCCCCGTTCGACAGACTCCTGACCTCGGGGAGAATTTCCTCTCCCGCGAGGCGAAGCATATCCATGTCGGCGACGTCGGGGATCGTATATAAAAAATGACGAACGCCCGCGTCGACGTATTCCATCATCCGCTGCACGCATTCCTTCGGTGTGCCCGCGATTATACCCGTTTGTGGGATGGCGGCAAATCGCTTCTTCTCCGCCTCGACTCGCGCGCTGTCGTGGCTCGGCAGGAGGAGGCACATCAGGGAACGTCTGAGTGCTTCAGGGTCGCGCCCCGCTTCCGCGCAGTTGGTGTCGATCTCCTCTTTGCGTTCGAGATAGCGCTCTGGCGGCCACCAGCGCACGTTGAAGCCGTCCGCGTATCTGGCCGCGACGCGAAGGACCTTTTTTCCCTCTCCGCCAATCCATATCGGTGGCGAGGGTTTCTGAATCGGCGGTGGATCGCAGACCGCGCCCTTTATCGTGTAGTGCTCCCCCTCGAACGTGGGATGAGGCTCCGTCCAGATCCTACGGATGAGCTGGATGGCTTCCTCCATCTGGGCGATGCGGACCGACGCCCTCGGGAAAGGAATGCCGTAAGCCTCGTATTCCTCCTGCATCCAGCCCGCGCCGAGCCCCAGGTCGAGCCGCCCGCCGCTGATGTGGTCCAGCGTCGCACCCATCTTCGCCAGCACCGAGGGGATGCGGTAGGAGTTGCTGAGAACGCTGGTCCCCAGGCGGAGTTTTTTCGTCACCTGGGAGAGGGCGCTGAGGGCCGTCCAGGTTTCGAGCAGGGGGATGGAGCCCGAGCCGACGCCTTCCGACTCTCCCTCGTCTTCGAAACCGGCGTCTTTGGCATACGAACTCGGGTCGAGCGTCAGGAAGTGATCGCAAAGCCATACCGAATCAAAGTCCAGCCTCTCCGCCTCCTGGGCCACCGATTTCATGTCCTCGAAGTTTCCGACGGCGAGCCCCCGGATGGTCAGGGCCATGATCAAACCGAATTCAACGCGGGAGTTCATCCAAAATCCTCCTCGTTTTCATTGAAGTGAAAACAAAAATCATACGGCCAGATAGCGCGATTTCAGCTCCTCATCCGCTTCGAGTTCAGCCACCGTGCCACCGAAGCGGACCCTGCCGTTGTCGATGATGTAGACCCTATCGGAGAGCCGGCAGGCGAAGCGGGTGTTTTGCTCCACCAGCAAAACGGCGATCCCCTCGTCCTTGAGCGTGCCGATCATCTCGCCCACGTCTTTCACGATGGCCGGCGCGAGGCCTTCAGAGGGTTCATCGAGCAATACGAGTTTCGGCGCCCCCATCAAAGCGCGCGCGATGGCGAGCATCTGCTGCTCACCGCCGCTCAACTGATTTCCCTTGTGGGCTTTCAATTGCTCAAGCTTGGGGAAAAGACCATATATTCGCTCAAGAGTCCAGCTGCTTGGCTGCTCCAGCTTGAAGGCGCCGATTTCGAGATTCTCCTCCACACTCAGGCGGGAGAATATCCTCCTGTCTTCTGGCACGAATCCCAGGCCTTTTCTTGCAATCTCATGCGGCTTCAGGCGATGCACCTCCTCGCCCAGCCAGCGCACGCTGCCCGCCCGCGGGGGCGTCAACCCCATGATGGAGCGGAGCGTCGTCGTCTTTCCCGCGCCGTTTCTGCCGAGAAGGCTCACTACCTCCCCTTCGGCGATGGTCAAATCCACGTCGAACAGGATATGGCTGTCCCCGTAGAACGTATTGATTTTCTCGACGGTGAGGATCAAACCTCTTCCCCCAGGTAGGCGAGGCGAACGAGGTCGTCGTTTCGGATCTCATCCGGCGTTCCCTCGGCGATGATGCTTCCCTGATGCAGGACGGATATGCGATCGGCAATCGAGAAAACCACGCTCATGTCATGCTCGGTGAAGACGACCGTCTTGTCGTGGGATATCTTCTTTACGAGATCGATCGTGCTTGAGGTCTCCTCGATCGACATGCCGGCCGTCGGCTCATCGAGCAGGATCAGCCGGGGTTCGAGCGCGAGCGTGATGCCCAGTTCCAGGTTTCTTCTTTCCCCATGGCCCAGTTCGGTGGTCGGGTGATGCGCCTTGTGTTCGAGTTCCACCTCGCCGAGGATTTCAAGCGCCTCGTCCTGTTCTTCGGTGTGCTTTTCGATGGGGGAGAACATATCGAGCGTCTTGCCCCGTCTCGCCAGAACGGCGATGCGGACGTTGTCCAGAACGGAGAGCCGGGGGAATATGTTCGTGATCTGAAAAGAACGGCCCACCCCTTTTTTCACCACCGCATGCGGAGGAAACCCGGTAATGTCCTCTCCTTCGAAGAAAACGCCGCCCGCCGTCGGTTCGAGCTTCCCTGAAATCAGGTTGAAAAATGTGGTCTTTCCCGCCCCGTTGGGCCCGATGACGGCGCACAACTCTCCCTCCGGGACCCGATAGTCAACCTCGTTGACCGCCAGAAGCGAACCGAACGACTTGGTGAGACTCCGGGTCTCAAGAACGGGTTTCGTCGCCATCGTTTCCACCAATCGACAATCTGGATATCCACCCCTCGAAGGATCCCAGGATTCCGCCGGGGAGGAACAAGACCAGGAGCACCAGGATACCGCCGACGACGATTCTCCAGTACTCCATGAAATTCAATACCGTGTCCCGGATGAACAAAAGCATACCCGCGCCGAAGGCCGGCCCCAGGAAAGAATACATGCCGCCCAGGATCGTCATGAGAACGATCTCGCCCGATTGGGTCCAATAGAGCAAATCCGGTGAAATGTAGCCCTGAAAAGTCGAGTAGAGTCCGCCCGCGAATCCGCCGAGAGTTCCGGCGATGATGAATGCGAACAGTTTGTACCTGTGCACGGGCAGGCCGATGAACTCCACGCGCTCGGGATTTTCCCGGATGGCCTGCAAAACCCTGCCGAAAGGGGAGTTGGCGATTTTCCACGCGAGAAATATCAAAACCGCCACGATGATGAGCACGAAATAATAAAAGTTCGTAAACGATTCCAGAGAAATGCTGAAGGCGCCCGGAATCCCTATCTCCGGCTTGGGGATGCCGAGCATCCCGTCGTCCCCGCCGGTGACGTCGCGCCAGTAATAGGCGACGGTGTAGACCACCTGGGAGAACGCGAGGGTCAGCATGGCGAAATAAAGCCCCGCCAGACGCACACAGAAAACACCCATGAACCATGCGAGTAGCGCGCAGGAGGCGCCGGCCACAATCAAGCCGGCCCACATGGAGGGATATACGTTCTTCGTCAGCAGGGCGAAGGCGTAGGCGCCCACGCCCAGGTACACCGCGTGGCCCAGGGAGACGAGGCCGGTGTAGCCGATGAGAAAATTCAGGCTGATGGCGAGCAGGCTCGCGATGAGAATTTCCGTGCAAAGCTGAATATAATAATCGTTTTGAACGAGAACTGGCGCGAGAACGGCCAATCCGAGCAGGACCGTGACGCCGAAGCGGTTGGGAATGCGCTCCATAAGGCGGCTCAAGAATTTTTTTCCGCTCGCCAAACCTTCCATGCGTCTTTTGATATCCCTATATCGTCGTTTCGCCGAACAGACCGCGGGGTCTCAGGATCAAGATCGGCAGCACGAGGGCGTAGATGAAAATCATCGCGAAATTCTCGAGAATTTCGATGCCGAACGCCTTGAGCATCCCGATGAGTACGGCGCCCACGAACGCTCCCAGATAGCTCCCCATCCCCCCGATGATGACGACGATGAACGATTCGATGATAATCTCCACCCCCATGCCGGGCTCGACGCTTCTCATGGGCGCAGCCAGAATGCCGCCCAGGCTCGCGAGCCAGGCGCCCAGGGCGAATACGCCGGTGAATACCCGGTTCACGTTGACACCCAAGGCGTCGAGCATCTCGCTGTCCGTGGAAGCGGCGCGAATGAGTTTTCCAAAATTCGTCCTGTTAAGGATGAACCACAGGAAAACGCCCAGCAGCGGGCCGACCGCGATGATGAAGAGGAAATACACGGGATAGCTGAAATCCCCGATGGAAAGACGCCCTTCGAACAGCGCGGGGATGGGAACGGACTTGTAGTCCCGGCCCCAGATCAGCAGAACCAGATCATCGAGAATGAGTGTGAAGCCATAAGTCAAAAGCAGGGTGTAGAGTCTTTCCCGACCATAGAGCGGGCGCAGGCAGAACGCCTCGATGATGGTTCCGAATCCCGCCACCACGAGGGGCGCCAGGAGCAGGCCCACCCAGAACCAGCTCGGGTTCTTGATGATCGAACTCGAGAAGATCAGAAAAGCGCCCAGCATGTAGAACGAACCATGGGCCAGATTCAGGACGCCCAGCACACCCAGGAGAATCGTGAGACCCGATGCGATCAGGAAGAGAACCATCGCGTTGGCCAACCCGTTCAGAAACTGGGTCAACCAAAAACTGACGTCCAATTCCATGCGTCCGGGCCTCCCGAAAAAGATGAAGCGACGCCCCGGAATTTTTCCGGGGCGCCTGCGGCTTCACGCGTGATGATTATTTCCGGCAGCCCTGGCCCGTGTTCTCGTCGGGGTGAGAACCCTCGACGGGAGATATCACCTGAATGTTCGAGAGGATCGGGAATGGATATTTCTTGCTTTTTGAAATCACGCCCCAGAAGCTGGACTGCCAGCCCTGGTGGTCGGAGGGGCGCATGATGATCCATCCCTCGGGCGCGTTGAATGCGACACCGCCCATGGCGTCAATCGCTTTTTCCTTATCCACGGCGCCGGCGCGGCGGATGGATTCCGCTATCACCTGGACGGTCGAGTACGCCTCGCCGGCCATCATGTCGGGATAGACGTTGTACGCCTTGCGGAAGTTGTCCACGAAACGCTTGTTGGCCGCGGAAACCGGATAGTTGTGCAGATAGCGCGAACTCGCCCAATGCCCGAACGGCGCCTGATCGCCGAGCGCCTTGAGCAACACATGGTTGCCGCCGAAATCGGTAAAAATCTTCACCTTCTCGTACATGCCGAACGAGCGGGCCTGCTTCATGAACTTGATGAGGTCGGCCCCGAACAGGCCGACGTATATGGCGTCGGGCTTCGCTTTCTGCATCTTGTTGATGTAGGCGGAATAGTCGTTCTCGCCCAGCTTCGGCCAAGCCGCATAAGGCCGTTTCGCACCCGGGTCGCGTTCTTTGAGGTAGTTCCAGAACTGCCGGACGACGGAGCGGCCGTATGAGAAATCAGAAGATATCGTCGCCCAGGTCTTATAGCCCAGCCGGTGGGCGATAACGGCGCCTGCGCGGGAGGTCTGCTGCGCGCTGCTGCCCACGCGCCAGGTGTAGCGGCTGCAGAATTTCGTGTTGATCTCCTCGGTCGCCGCCCAAGGGAAGTTCATCGTCTTGAGCTTTTTCGATTCCTGCAAAACGGCGATGGCCGCACCGCCGTGCAGGGGACCGAGAAGAGCGAAGACCTTATCGCGCAGAATCAGCCGCCTCGCCGTGCGCACCGAACTCGCCGGGTTGGTCTCAGAATCCCGGATCAGCGCCTCGAGCTTGTGGCCCAGGACACCGCCTGCGTCGTTGATTTCCTTGACGGCCATGTTGATGCCCTGGCTCGTCCTTTTCCCCACGATGGAATAAAGACCCGTGAGCGGCGAGAGAACGCCTATCTTGATGGTTTTCGCCGCAAACGAGGCGGTCGCGCCAAATGAGATTATCGACAACGACATCACTGCGGCGATAAGCGCTTTTTTGCCAAAACCAGACATGAGAAGTCCCCCTTGAAGATGGAAACATACGAATCCGAACAGCCGGAATCAGATCCGTCCCGGATCGAAAACTGGACGCCAGAGCAAATTAGTTTTCACAGTAAAAAGCAGGTTAGATGAGCCTCGATTCAGGGTCAAGAGCCATATTTTTCGCTTCGAGCCCCTTCTCATGCGCCTATACTGAAACGCCGTGAATGTCCTGCTTTCATCCGAATGAGCCGCAAAGCGACGACCGATGTGCGCCTTCTATGGAGAGGAAGGAGCAGAGGCGGACGCCTTCTCGAGCGCTCTTTTCTTGACTCTCCACTCGAGAAAGAACGGCCAGGCGAAGGAGATCACCGACAGGCACAGGAAAAACAGACACCAGGGAGAAGTGAAGAATATCGAGATATCGCCCTTCGATGCGGCGAGCGCAACCCGCAGGTGCTCCTCGAGCTGTCGCCCCAGAACGAGCGCGAGCAGCATGGGAACGACCGGAATATCGAGCCACTTGAAGGAAAGCGCCACGAGGCCGAAAAAGAACATGACGTAGATGTCAAAGAAGGAATTCCTCAGCGCATACGTCCCCAACACGCACAATGCGACGATGATCGGCAAAAGGAGCGAACGAGGGATGGACAGCAGTTTCACGATGACCCGAAGCCCCAGGAACGCCACCGTCGCCGTGCTGCAAATCGCGATGAAATACGAGAAGAGCACGGAAAAGGCGAAGGGGCCCTGCTCCACGAAAAGAAGCGGCCCCGGCGCCATGCCGTGCACCAGCAGGGCGCCGATGAGGATGGCGGTTATCGGATCGCCCGGAATGCCCAGCGTCATCATGGGAATGAGTGCCCCGCCTGCGATGGAACTGTTCGCCGATTCGGGCGCGGCCACTCCCTCCACGCAGCCCTTCCCGAATTGCTCGGGCTCCTTGTTGACCTTCTGGGCGTAGTCGTAGCTCACGAAAACGGCTATCGGGCCGCCCGCGCCGGGAAGAATACCGACGAATGTGCCCACCATGGAACCGATGGCCACCGGAAGCCGGATTTTCTTGATGTCAGCCCAACTGGGAAACACGCGGCCGAACCGCGATGCGACAGAACGGATGTTCCCCTCCGCCAGGTTCGCCACTATCTCCGGAATGGCGAACAGGCCCACGAGTGCGGGGATGAAGTGGATTCCCGCGAGCATGTTCACATCACCGAAGGTGAAACGCGCAGTCCCCACGAGCGGATCCATCCCCACCGTCACGATCATGAGGCCCAGAAAAGTGGACAACAAGCCCTTCACGAGCGATTTCGCCGCGAAGGCGGATATGACGGACATGCCGAAGAAGACCAGCCCGAACAGGTCGGCCGCCCGGAACTGGAGAGCCACTTTCGTGAGTTGGGGAGCAATCAGCAGCAGGCAGAAGAAACTGAAAAGACCGCCTGTGAAGCTCGATACGATGGAAACGCCCAGCGCCCGGCCGGCCTCTCCCTTCTGGGTCAGGGGGAAGCCATCCATCGTGGTGGCCGAAGCCGACGGCGAACCGGGGATGTTGATGAGAATCGCGGCGAAGCTCCCCCCCGTCATGCCGCCCGCGAAGACGCCGAGCAGGAGGGCTACGGCGGTCGTCGGCTCCAGGATGAAGGTGACCGGGAACAGGATGATGATGCCAGCACTCGTCGTCAGCCCCGGCATCATCCCGCAGATGAGGCCGTGCAGCGCGCCCAGGGCGGTGGCCAGAATGCTCGTCGGCGCGAGGGCGAGGTAGAACCCCTGAAGCAGATCACCGTTCATGTGGCGTCATCCCAGAAAACTCCCCCTCGGCAGGGGAAGCTGAAACAGGTCGCGGAACAGGAAGAACAGGAACATGGGAACGAGGATCGCCAGAGCGAGAAGAACCAGGGGGCGGCGCTCGCCTGAAGTCCACATGAGAGCGGCGAAGAAGACGGGCGTGGACCAGAAAAATCCGAACATCGAAAGCGCAAAGAAATAAAGCCCCGTGAGCAGCAGGCCAGCTGCCGCGCGGGCGATGCTGAAATTCTCGTTCGTCGAAGGTTTTTCGGGTCTCAGATCGGCGAGGCCGCCGGAGTTTTTGAGTCCCCTCACCCCCTGAATCAGGAGCATCACGGTGAGGGCGATGATCGAGATGGAAATGAGGTAGGGGAAGAAATGGGGCCCCGGTGCGTCTGTCGTGGTGCGCTTTGGAAGCAGGGTGGCGAGGCCGCCGTAGTAGAGCGTAAATCCGAGGATGACCACTCCGCCGACTATGTTTCTCAGACCCATCCCGAATCCGTCCGAAAGAAATGAATACGACTCGAAAACGAAGGCCGCCCCCTCGTCAGAGAGAGGCGGCCCCCGTGTATTACACGATTGGCGTCCTTATTTCTTCACCTTGGACTTGTATACCCCCGTCGCCTTCATGATGTCGGCGACAATCTTGTCGCGTTTGGCGAGCATCTTGCCGAACTCTTCCGGCCCGCTCGGGTCGATCGTGAAACCTTTCGTCTTGGCCAGTTTCTTGAATGCCGCCGAGTTGGCGGACTTCGTCATGGCGTCGACGAGTTTCGCCTTCACCGCAGCGGGCGTTCCCTTCGGCACGCTGAGGCCGCGGAAGTGGTCGAAGTCAATGTCGTGGCCCATTTCCTTCATGGTTGGCACGTCCGGGATCGCCGGGTTCCGCTTGCCCGTGATGTGGGTGATGATGCGGAACTTGTTCGCTTTCGCCAGACGAATCGCCCCCGTGAGAGGCGCTCCCATGGCGTCGACCTCGCCGCTCAGAAGCGCTGCGTTGCGCCGCTTGACGCCCAGGGGAACGAGGATGGCCTTGCACCCCGTCATGTCCGTAAAAATGACCGCTGTTAAGTGCGTGGTGCTGCCGGTGCCCGCGTGTCCGATTTTGAGCGTGTTCGGCTTTTTCTTGCAGTCCGCCACGAAATCCTTGACCGTCTTCCATTTCGACTTGGCGTTCACGGCCACCGTCAAAGGCTGAAAGTGGACCCGCCCGATGTGATCGAGCGCCGTGTAGTCCCACGGCACGTTGCCGATGTTCGTGGTGGTGAGGATGGAGGTGGAGTTCCAGGCCACGGTATAGCCGTCGGGCTTGGAGTTCTTCACGAACGTGTAGGTGACGGCCCCGCCCGCGCCGGTCTTGTTGATGGCCACCACGGGAACGCCGAGCTCTTTCGCCATTCCCTTGGCGAGCAGGCGCCCTTCGATGTCGGCGCCACCGCCCGCGCCGAAGGGAATGATGAACTGAATCGGCTTCTCGGGATAAGCGGCCGAAGCAGGCTGCAGCGGCAATGCGGCTGCGAAAACGGCAATTAGAACGACACAAAAGATGCGATGCGCTTTCATCTGTATACCCCCTTGGTTGGAAAAGATATGCTCCCGATTCATCAGAAGCGGGAAACCTCAAAATCGTTCCTGACATTGGAAGGCCCCATTATCCCTCATTTCGGCGTGAGAATCCATCCCGGATTTTCGGAGAATGTGGCCTCGGGCCGCCGGGGAGGATGATGGAGGTGGAGGGCTTGCGGGGAGTTGCAGGGAGATACGCCTATTTCATCGCAAATGCGGGGAAGTGCGTGATCAAACAAGGCTGAGGAGGGGGCCGGGCTCGTCATTCCGGTGTCGGAGCCGACCGGGGAGGGAGGGTTCGACGGAATCCAGAACTGGCGAAAGTGAGCCGCATGGCGGCAAAGATGCAGGCAACCTCTCGATTCGCACCTTTCGTGGAGAGTCATGCGGCCATTGGCGGCAAGGCCGGGTTTGCGGTGGGGACTCAAGTCCTGATCAATCGGCTCCGGTCCGGCCGGCCGCCTCCCTGACCGCTTCTTCACGCTCGGTCTGGCGCGCGGCGGCGCCGTCACGCACGGCGGCCACCATTGCCGGGTCCGCCCGCTCGGGAGAGCCTGCGTCGAACGGAGGATGCGGGTCGTACTCCATCCCGAGTTGAATCTTCCGGGCGGCTTCGGCCCCCAGGAGTTCTCCCGCCACCGTCAGGGCGAAATCGATGCCGGCCGTGACGCCGCCGCCGGTGATCACGTTGCCGTCGACGACGACGCGCTCGGCCACGGGCTCGCAACCGAAGGCGGCGAGCATCGGCAGCGACATCCAGTGCGAAGTCGCGCGTTTTCCCTGCAGCAGTCCCGCAGCGCCCAGGACCAGCGACCCCGTGCATACGGAGGTGACGTAGCGCGCCCCCGCCGCCTGGCGGCGCACGAAGTCGAGCGTTTCCTCATCGTTAAGCAGCGGGTTCATGCCCGCCCCGCCCGGCACGCAGATGAGGTCGAGCTCAGGGCATTCGGCGAACGTCGTCGTCGGCAATATCTGCATGCCGCCGCCGGCCTTGACGGGTTCCAGCGTCTTCCAGATGAGATGGACGTCTGCGCCTGGGAACTTGGTGAAGACCTCGTAAGGACCGGTCATATCGAGTTGGGTGAGATTCGGGAAGAGAAGAAGGCCAATTTGGAATCGCATGGTGACTGGGACCCCTCGCTATGGAAGTTGCCAATGAGGGTATGGGGCGGTTCCCGGTTGTGTCAAGTTGAGGGTCGGCCCCGACCGGGGAGGCAGGGGCTGCTTGACTCAGGAGTGAGCGATTGTTCCGGGCGATGAACGAGAAATTGTCCCACGCCTCGTTACCGCATCGACGAAGAAATGCTGTTATCCGCTTCGCATCGCTGCACGAAGACTGCGCGCCACCCTCTCTCCGATTGCACGAGGCGGACCTGCAAGCATCCCCGTCAGGGTCTCCTCGAGAAGCATGGCGCTTTTGATAAAGGGCTTCGCCAGCTTCCCCTTTCTGAAAGCGCCGGCGTAGTGCGCCTGAATCATTGCGTGCACGTGCCGGGCATTTTCCGGGCTCTCAGCAGTGGCGGGAGGCGCATCTGAAGCATCCCTGCGAAAGAAGACGCTTGTGGTGCCGGCTGAGCGCTGAGCGGTCTCCGACGCCTCGGCCAGACCCGCCAGACCTGCGCAGGCGCGCAAGGTCCAGGGATTAAAATTGAAGATATGGGCATAATGAAATATGTTGCCGCGCGATCTTTCGCAGCATTCGGACTCTATGTTCGGCGTTTCGACGTAGAGCACCCCGCTCGGCTTGAGCCAGCAGGCGATCAGGGCGAGGTATTTCACAGGGTTGTTCAGATGCTCCAGAACATGGTTCAGACGGATCAGGTCGAACTCGCATGGCGCGAACAGATCGGGGGTCAAGTGGGCGGTGGACACGTCGAGTTTCAACTCCTCACGACAAAAGGCGGCATACGGGATATTCGGTTCGACCGCCTGGACCGTCTTGCCGAGCCGCGTCATCACGAATGCGAACTCGCCCGAACCCGCCCCGACATCCAGCACTCGCGTCGCCACGCCGTATACATCCCGAAAGGTGCGCACATGAGAGACAACGCGACGGAAATTGCGGAGAATCTGGCGGCGGCGGGGTTTCGCGGCGCCCTTGTAGGCAATGCGGTAGTCCTCCGCATAGAACCGCGCCAACTCCGCATCGTCCGGGACCGGGTCGTTTCGAACCAGCCCCGTATCCATGCAAATCACCGTTCGCAGCGGCCGACCCCTGCGATCGGTCCCGGAGACGACTTCGTGCGTGCCCTCACGCCCGAGCGCCCACTGCATCGCTCTTTCGTCTGAGATCAACATGGCCAGGCTGTGTCTCCGGCTTCGACAGTCATTTATTTCACGAGGTTTCCCATCGCGGTCCTTGATTCCTGGAAGCTACCTTGCGCTTGTATGATTGACAACCTATCCCTTTGCCGGAAAAACCCCAAAGCGCCGGAATGACGAACAAAAGCGTATTCACCCGTAGCAGGGCGTCGAACTTCCCGAAGTGGGGAGTTCGACCTATGGCCGCCCTTCCCCCGTGGCCGCCCGCATCGGATATGTCCATCCCCTTGGTTACGCTTCACAGGAACAGGCACGGGGGTCTCGGACAGGCGCAGGGGCCTGTGGGACAGCCCCGAGGAGGGGCTGTCACAACCAACCCTGATTTGCAGGGCCCTATGCAGACTTTTCAACAACCCCGTATGCGGCCCTACCCGCGCGATTCACATCCAGCGTCGTTACGGCGTCGAAGTAAAATGCTATTATACATCCCGGAGATGGAACGGAGCCGATTCTTCGTTTCGACATATCAAAAACCGAATCAATTATCTTGTCTCATTTTTCTTGTTCAGTTTTCTTCATTTACACTCCGAACTTTACGAATTACAAAGAATTTGGAGGAAGTTATTTTCGTCGCTGTATAATTAAGAATCGCCGCATGTTGCCCTGCGGTGCGTCAATTAACTCCTTCAGGAAAAATCGGTCTTTCCCCCAAACCGCGATCAAATAGGCCATCACCACGATATCCACTCCGAAGGGATCGAGTTCGTTCTGGGCATTCGGACTATGATAGTGGTGATCATGTTCCAGAATGCAGAGGCCACCAATCTTTAAACTGTTGATCCACGTATTGAGGCACGTTTCTGGATCGTAGCTATGATCTAATGAATTGCTGTAGACAAAATCGGCCCTGTTCGACCATTCAGGATTCTCTTCATGGAAATCCCATTGTACAGTATGGGGAAAATCCTTCGCAGTATCGGATATTTCCGTTCCGATGACCTCACAACTTAAGCATTTACGAAACCATGCCTGTTCCTCTCCCCGTCTTGTCCCGTGGCAAATTCCGAACGTGGGCGTACCGATCTCGGCTCGAATATAGTCGGCGAGGAACTGGATGCTCTCCTCTGTAGCCCAAGTCTGCTGAATCTTTTGCAAGTTTCCCTCCTGCTGGATTTTCCGATAACGCGCATAATCGAACACCCCATCTTCATTCTTGTAGACATGGAGAGCGTAATCATAATAAGAACCAGACCCTGAAGTTTTCTTGGCTATCTGATAACCGCTTCCGGCTATAAATCTGTTAAACATGTGCCGTATCTTCATGGCCTATAATCCTCTTTTTGTTTACGAGGAAACAGTTTGAAAGTCCTTTCTTCTCTAAGCCTGGCTACATTGCCTGTCAAACAAAGATAACGACGAAACCAATGGATTCCGGCTCAAGACCGGAATGACGGCAATCCCGGCATTGCAGAGGTTTTTCAACAACCCCAAATGAGACCCATACACGAACATCGTGCTTCCATTATATTGGACGCCTCCTCCGTTGCGCACAAGGGGAATACTGTAGGGACAGGTCGTGACCTGTCCCTGCTGATTCATATTCACCACGCTCGCCCGTCGATTCCCTCCTCCCTCGTTCCTCGTTACCCCATCGGCGAAGAAATGCTACTATCGCCCACGTAGATCGGATTCGAAAGTGGTCAGCTGCGAGAAATGATGAAGAAATCTCGTTTTTATCGAGCTTACAAATATTTCAGATACGGCTTGGCGCGCAGCTTTCCGGGGGATTTGGGGCGTTATTACCAACGCAAATTCACCGGGCTGCACGTCAAGGCGGAATTCGACGAAGCGCTCCTCCGTTCAAAAGGCAAGACGTGCATCGACCTGGGAGCCAACGTCGGCGTGTACAGCAGGGAAATGGCTCTCGAAGCCAAACAGGTGGTCGCCTTCGAACCCGATCCGTGGGCCTGTGCCGAGCTTCGGGCGAACGTTGCGGATCTCGACAATGTCAAGATTGTGAACGCAGCGGCAGGCGTGTGCGAG
>JAPOYD010000044.1 GCA_026706735.1 Nitrospinota bacterium
ACGGGGCTGTCGTCCTCTATGCGGCCCGCGATGACCACCCCCATCCACCGCCAGGAATAGGTGCAGACGATGGCGATCCCCAAAAGGCTCGCGGTATCAGACATCGTTCATCCTCATTCTCTCGAACCCGAAGGCGAGCGTTCCCGCCAGGACGCCGCCGGTGAGAAGCCCCCAGTCGGTGGAGACGGTATACCCCAGCGGCACGAGGGCGCAGCCGAGCACCACCGAGGTCAGGACCGAGCGCCGGCTGCTCCGGGCGGCCAGCAGCAGCATGAAGAGCGGCGTGACGAGCATGAGCGTCCGCGCGATGAGGCCGGGCATCTCGGAGGCCATCGTATAGCCCAGGGCGGTGCCCAGGAGGCCTGCGGACATGCAGGCGGTCGTGAAGCCGAAGAAATAGGCGGTGCGCAGGCGCTTCTCCGGGACGTGCCGGCACATCTCGACGACCTGGACGAACGAGGTGACCGAGTTGGCGTGCGCCATCCAGAAATGCGCGGGCTGAACGCCCTGCCGGGTTCTCAGGAGCGGCATGGTGGCGATGGTGAGCGGGAACATTCGCACGTTGGCGATGGTGACCGAGGCGATGAGCGCGACGCCCCCGACGCCGGTGGCGAAAAGCTCCACGAAGGCCACCTGGCCCGGCGTGCTCCACATGCCGCCCGTCATGCCGAGCGCGATCAGGAGCGAGACGCCGCTGTCCTTGGCGAGCGCGCCGAAGCCCGACATGGCGGCGAAAAGCCCGATGCCCGGCGCCTGGAGGCAGTGCTTCATTCCCTGGCGGAAATAGGCGCCCCAAATCTTTTCGGTGCGGCGAAAATCCATCAGACGCTCATCAGCTTTTCGAGCTTGTCGGCGGCCTTGAGTCCGTGGCCCGTCACAGGGACGACCACGCTTTCAGACTGCGAAATTTTACCTTGCTCTCTCAGGAGTCCGGCCGCGGCGAAGGCGACGGCGCTCGTCGGCTCCATCAGCACCCCCTTCGCGCCGAACTCACGGAGGAGGGGAGGGATGGTTTCATCCTCAACCGATATGAAACAACCTCCACTCTCCCGGACGGCCTCAATCATCTGCTTCCAGCGCACGGGCGCGGCGATGGAGATGCCCTCCGCGATAGTTTCCTCAGGTGTGATCTCCGGCACGGCTTCGAGGTTCTCCTCCCACATCTGCACCATCGGCGCGCACCTCGCCGCCTGGGCCGCGAAGATTTTCGGCAGCTCACTGATGTAGCCGGCGCGCAAGAGTTCCGAAAAGCCCAGGTACGCGCCGAGCAGGGCCGAACCGTGCCCGGTGGGGGCGACAACGGCGTTTGGCGCCGTGAAACCAAGCTGCTCCCATACCTCGAACGCCCAGGTCTTGGTGCCGTGGTTGAACCAGGGGTTCCAGAAATGAGAGGCGTAGAAGCGCTCTTTCGCCGCTTCCATTGCAACGGCGGTGGATGCGGCGCGGGGGCCGGGAATTTTGTGAAGCCTCGCGCCGTATGCGGTGATTTGCGCGCACTTGGCCTGCGAGGTGGAGGCGGGCGCGTAGATGTCGCACTCGATTCCGGCGCGCGCGGCGTAGGCGGCGACGGCGGCGGCGGCGTTGCCCGAAGAATCCATGAGCACCTGCGCGAGGCCCCACTCCTTCATCTTGCTCATGAGCACGGTGGCGCCTCGATCCTTGAACGAGCCGGTGGGGAAGAGGAAATCGAGCTTGCAGAGGATTTCCATACCCGAGTGAGCGATGGAGACGAGCGGCGTCATGCCTTCGTCCATGGTTACGATGTTCGAATCGTCCTGGATGGGAATCGCCTCTCTATACCGCCACAAGGTCGTGGGGCGCGAAGCCAGGGATTCGCGCGTGAAGACGGCGTTCGGCTCCACTTCCAGCGGCCCGCCGCAGCCGCACCGCCAGCGGGGGAGATTCGGGGGGTAGTTCTCCCCGCAGTCGATACAGGCGAATTCCGCTTCACTCATTTTCCGCCGCCGGTTCATCCGTTATAGTGAGGGTAAATGACATTTTAGGCTAAATGATTCCGCTTGCCTGAGTCCAGTCGCACGGGGGAGATTCGAATCGAAAATTACAGGAGATATTCATGGTAACGGACCCCAGGTTTTTCCCGAAAGACGGCCGCACGGGCGACGCGGCGGCTTCATTTTCCACGGATGAGCGCGACAGGCGGTGGAACGCGGTGCGCGCCGCCATGGATGCGCGCGGCCTCGACTGCCTCATCGTCATCGGGCGCGGCTCGAACGGAAGCGGCGACACCCGCTGGCTCGACGGGGGCGATTACGGGGAGCGGAGCATGGTGTTTCCCCGGAATGGTGCGCCCGTAACATTCTGGCTCCTGCAGAACTGGGGTAAGTGGTACACCGAGTCGTGCTTCGAGGGGGTGCGCTACCGGGGGCACGAGGGGAAGGTGAGCATCGTGGCCTCAGACGCCATCAGGGAACTGGGCTACGAGAGCGGGAGAATCGGCGTCGTCGGCCTGATCGGCGGGGGATACGGCTCTGAAGGATCGATCCCCTACATGACTTATCAGAATCTCAAAAGGCTCTTGCCGGATGCGGCGTTCGCCGACGCTTCGGACATCCTCACGCGCCTCCGCATGATAAAGAGCGCGGAGGAGGTCGCGATGCTCGAAAAAGCGGCCGAGATGGTGAACATCGAGATAGATGCCGTGCTCGGCTGCTGCCGGCCGGGCGTGCGCGAGAGCGAGGTGTACGCGGCGCTTTTCGGCGCGAGCTTGCGCGCGGGAGCGGAGGAGGGCCGCGACAGCTGGCTCATCATGTGTTCGGGGAAGGGTTATCCGGTGAACAGGAGGCCCACGGACAGGATTCTCCGAACGGGCGACATGGTGTGCATCGGCTATTACGCGCGCTACGGGGGCTACTGGAGCCACCCGCACACCTCGATGTCGCTGGGACCGATGAATGAGGAATACAGGCCACTGCGCGAGGCGGTGCGCGAAAGCCTCCACGCCGCGCTCGCCGCGCTCAAGCCCGGCACGCCGTGGAGCGAAGTGGACCGCGCATCGAACGAGGCGGTGCTCAGGGCCGGGTTCTACCACGAGATTCCCCAGGTGCACGGGGTGGGGATAGACGGCATCGAGCCGCCCATGACGACGATATGCGCGGGCGATATTCCCCGGAAATTCCCGTGGCGCGAGCCGTTCGTCGAGGGAAGCCTCGCCGAGAACCCCGAATGGCGCGAACTCGCGGGCGATCGCTACGGCTTTCTCGCGGATTTCGAGGTCGAGGCGGGCATGTCCCTGGCCGTGGAAATCAAGGCCGCGCACGAGGACAGGATTTTCATGGTCTTCGGCCCGCAGGTGATCGTGGAGGAGAACGGCCCGCGGGTCCTCACGCCAGAGGCGATGGACGTGATCGAGTTGTAGATCGAACGCGAGCGGGGAGGGGTTGTTGAAAAAGTCCCGTCAAGGGCAGCGAACGCTCCCTCCCCGGTCGCGTCGAACCCTCATTCCTCAACCGGTCGGCCCCCGCAAGCCGCCGACGCCTCTCCCCTCACTCTGAGTAGTCGCCGCAGGCGACGTATCGAAGGGCGAGGGGAGTTGAACGCCTCGCGCCGGGACGAGAGGTCATCCTTCGATACGCGGCTTCGCCGCTACTCAGGATGAGGCAGAGAGGGCATTTTCAACATCCCCTTTTGGAGAGGATTGGGGGTCATTCCTTCGACAAAGGCTTTTTCAACAGCTCTGTATGCGTACCTTTGCTCTTGATCGTCATTCCGGCGAAAGCCGGAATCCATTTGCGGGTGCGGGTGAATACACGGCGGC
>JAPOYD010000133.1 GCA_026706735.1 Nitrospinota bacterium
GAATTTCACTCCCCCCTTGAGGGGGAGTCAACGAGGCAAGGGCGAAGCCCGCAGGCGAGTTGGTGGGGGGTCAATCGCGACTGATGAAAGAGCGATTGCGCCTTATAAAGTCAAGCAGCCCCTCCTTTCTCTGTCGGGGTAATTCCTCCTTCTTCAGTCAAAATTCACTCCCCACCGATTCAGCCTTCGCACAAACCGCTCGGCTTCATCGACTCCCCCTCAAGGGGGGAGTGAACGTCAAAATCGCTTCCCGAGCCTTTTTCAACAATCCCTCTTCGGGCAGGTTCGTGCACGCATTTGCCCGCAGTTGCGCGTCGCGCCGAATCCGCGCGCGCGCCCAGAATACACCACGGGCGGCGCCCCGAGAAAGGCCCGCGTTTTCTTCACCTGAAGCGTCGATTCCGCCCGATGAGGAAGGTCGATTCCGACTGAGAAAGGAGGAATCGAGCATATCCGGAGAACGGGATATCGTCCGGCCCATCGTTTCCGAATCAGGAGATACCATGAGACGGTTCCGTTTTTCCAGGACCCGGACGCAGCGCACCGGACGCCCCTCCCGAATCCGTTCCGAACAAGTAAACAATTCGATAAATTCAGATAAAATTGGATAAATTCACGGGGTTTTTCCGTAAATTAACGCAAATTTTCGCGGGGAAATGCGCGCAAATGCGGGGAGCTGCGGTGCAGGATGCGCGGATAAGCCTGGCGCCAATCTCCCGTCAGGGCATCAAATCGTTCTACGCCAAGTGTTTGTATATCAGCAGGTTAGCGCGATTACACGGCGCCTTCGGCGCGCAGGCGGGCGATTTCCTCCGAACCGTATCCCAATTCGGCGAGAATTTCTTCGGTGTGCTCGCCCAGCATCGGCGCAGGACGCCTAAAATCAGTCACTTCGCCGCCGAAGGCGACCGGCGAGGCGGGCATGAGGCCCGGCCCCGCCGCGGGGTGGTCGACCTCGACGAAGGCCTCGGGGAAGCGCTCCTTGACTTGCGCCACGTCGTTGATGGCACTCACCGTAACCCCTTGAGGAATAAGGAGTTCCTCCCACTCGGCGGTCGTCTTCCGGGTGAGGATTTCTTCCAGGATCGCGCGGAGGGCGGCGTCGTTCGCCACGCGGTCGGTGTTCTCGCGGAAGCGGGGATCGTCCGCAAGCGCAGGCTTTTCAAGGGCTTCGACGAATACGCGGTAGCGGTTCGTGTTCGAGATCGCCACGTACAAGAGGCCGTCCCTGGTGCGGTAGCCCGAAAATGGAGACACCACCGGATGGGAAAGTCCTTCAGAAACAGGCACTTGTCCGGTGAAGGTGTGGCGCGACACCGGATTCTCCATGATGTTGACCGTCGCGCCCATCATCGAGGCGTCCACGCGGGCGCCCTCCCCGGTGCGCTCCCGCTTCAGAAGGGCGGTGAGAATCCCGGAAAGCAAGTAAAGTCCGCTGGTTACGTCGATGATCGACACGCCCACGCGCACGGGCTCCCCGTCCACAGGCCCCGTCACGCTGATGAGGCCGCCCGCGGCCTGCAAGAGGCTGTCGAAGGCGGGGCGTCTCGCGTTTTTCCCGGTCTGGCCGAAGCCGGACACCGCGCCGTATACGAGCCTCGGATTATCCGCCCTCAGGACCTCCCAGCCGACACCCAGGCGGTCCATCACGCCCGGGAGGAGGTTTTCCACCAGAACGTCCGCCTCCCGGCAGAGTTTCCTGAAAACTTCGACTCCTTCGGGGTTTTTGAGATTCAGCGTGATGGAGCGCTTGCCGCGGTTCAAGCTCATGAAGTAGCTGCTCTCACCGTTCTTGAAAGGACCGATGGCGCGGCTGTCCTCCCCGCCGGGGCGCTCCACCTTGATGACCTCAGCGCCATAGCCCGCCAGATAGAGCGATACAATGGGGCCGGCATTGAACTGGCTGGCGTCGACGACCTTCAGACCCTGGAGGAGTGGCATCGGATGAGAAAATGCTCTCTAGCGGCGTTTTCTGGGGGTTTTGGAGGCCGTTTTCTTCTGGGTGGTGTTTTTCGCCGTTGTTTTCTTCGCAGCTGTTTTCTTAGGCGCCTTCGCCCTGGCCGCCTTGCCCGCGGCGGCTTTCTTGGCTGTGGCGCTTCTGTTCGTAGTATTCGCGGCCTTGGCGGCGCTCGTTTTCCTTTTCGCCGCTGTTTTCCGCGTCGTCGCCGCTTTCTTCTTAACTGCAGGCGCTTTCGCTTTAGCGCTGGCCGTTGTTCGCTTTTTCTCAGACGCCGCTTTTTCAGGGGCTTCTTTTTTCCGCCGCGCCTGTTGTCTTTTCGACCTTTTCTCGCTTTTCGCCCGTACCGCCTCGGCCGCCCGTTTTTCTTCTTCGGTAGGCGGGAACACGGGTTTTCTGCGCCCCGTCAACAGGCGAAAGGCATACCCTACTTGCGTTTCACGCCATTCATTCTCTCCGAGGTCCTGCAACACGAGTTCCACCGGAGAACCGGGAACCAGCATGTCCCGATAGCCTTCCCAGCCGATCAAATGGGAATTTATCTTTATCCCCTCATCCAGGAGTATCACGGCAGAAACATGTTCCAGATTCCCATCTGCGGAGGAACGCGTAATCGTGGCCGAAAGAAGCTTGCCCCTCCCGCTCAAAAGCACTTCGCTCGTGCTGCGTGGACAAACCGGGTTGTCGCAAGTCGTTTTCGAACCGGTTTTCGGGAAAAAATACTCTTCGCATTCCTTGCAAACAGAGCCGATGAGCTTGGGCTTATGGCGAGAATTACTGGGAATCGTAAAAACATCGCGCATAAAGGGAATAACAACTTTATTTTTATCCGGAACGAAAATGGAAGGCTGATTCTGGGGCGAGTTCATGTACTACCCTGTTTTTGAAGTTCGGAGAAACCAAATCAAATTGAACGAAATGTAAACAGCTAGTTAAATCTCATAGGCTTGCCGGGATTTGTGCGCGAACACTAGCAAGGGGTCGGGCGGGTGTCAAGATGAGTTCAAACCGAAAAATCCCTCAATTCGGCACAAGAGAAATGACCCATATTCATAACATAATGACTCCTGAGCCAACCTTGATATTGGCGACTTGACCATTCAAAACCTGCAATCTTATAGTCATCCATCGTATTCATATAAGGGATGCGGCATGACTTCTTCTAAGGCTCGAAATATTCAATCCAAGCTGTTTCGACTATTGCCTTCAGTGGATGAAATCGTCACCCGTCTCAAAAATGACGGTGCCAATGGCTCATCAGACGCTGCTCTGGCCGATGCCGTCAGAAAAGCAATCGGCGAGAAAAGACAGCTTCTGCTTGAACAAATGAACCAAGAATTCCCGAATGCTGAGGAAAACGCGTCGCTGTCGGAGCAAACGCTTCGGGATATCGTTTTAAGTGAAGCAAAACAAATCCTTACCTCGAATAAACAACTTGGGCTAAAAAAAGTCATCAACGCCACAGGAATCGTGCTGCACACAAATCTGGGCCGAGCCCCGTTAAGTGAAGCAGCCAGGACAGCACTAGATGAGGTAGCACAAGGATATTCAAATCTGGAATTCGACTTGAACCTCGGGCAGAGAGGAAAAAGAGGGTCTGATGTGGAATCTCTTCTTTGCCAACTTACAGGGGCGGAGGCGGCACTGGTCGTCAACAACAATGCTGCAGCCGTGATGTTTGCGATTCATACAATGGCCCATTCCTCAGAAGTAATCGTTTCACGAGGCGAGATGGTCGAAATTGGCGGCTCTTTCCGAATACCGGATATCATGCGCCAAAGCGGCGCAACGATAGTAGAAGTAGGGACGACGAACAAAACGAGGATATCCGATTACCGCAACGCTATCACCCAAGATACAGCTTTGCTGCTGAAAGCGCATACTAGTAATTACAGGATTGTCGGCTTCACGGAAGAAGTACCCCGCGATGAGCTATCAGAACTCAGCAGGGAAACAAATGTGCCCACGCTAGAAGATCTCGGGAGTGGTTCGCTTCTACCAATTGATGGACTACCCCATGAACCCACCGCCATAGAATCAATTCAAGCAGGAATCGATGTCGTAACCTTTTCCGGGGACAAGCTTCTCGGTGGTCCACAGGCTGGTATTGTTGTTGGCAAGGCACTATGGGTCGAGAAAATGAAAAAACACCCTCTCATGCGCATTCTCAGGCTCGATAAGCTTACGCTCGCCGCCTTGGAGGCAACACTCAGGGCGTATCTTGATCCTGATGCTGCCCATGGGCAAATCCCGACTCTTCAAATGTTGTCCAAAAAACAGAAAAATCTAAATAAACAGGCGGAATCCTTGATGAATCTGATGGGGGGACATACTTGTTCCGTGCTCGGCGCCAAGGTGGAAGAAACTTCAGGGATGGTAGGCGGCGGGGCCATGCCCCTGGCGAAACTCGATAGTTATGCCGTGACATTATCTCCCAAAACTTTTTCCGCCAAATCGTTGGAAACCAGATTGCGTAATGCGACGCCACCTGTCGTGGCGCGCATTCATGAGGATAAAGTAGTACTGGATCTGCGATGTATTCGAGAAGATGAAATGAATCAGCTTGCCGTGATTCTCAACGAATTCGCAAAGTAGTCATCAACCATCTGTGCAATAATTTTTTTGCCATCACGAAAAAGGGGACAATTTTCCGATGCCAACCGTTAATTCCGATGGCGTTGCCATAGATTATGAAGTCATCAACCCCGAGCATACCGATACGCCTGTATTCCTAATCACCGGACTGGGGGGCATTCGCGGTATATGGATGAATCAAATCGACGCCTTTTCCGCGACCAGACCCCTCATCCTCCATGACCATAGGGGAACGGGAAAAAGCGCGAAACCGAGCGGGGTTTATAGCGTCCCCAACATGGCGAAAGATATCATCGCTATCATGAATGATCTTGAAATAGAACAAGCGCATCTCGTCGGCAGTTCAACCGGGGGAGCCATTATTCAAGTCATGTGTATTGATTATCCCGAGCGTGTAAAAAGCGGGTCTATCGTAAGTTCCTGGCCCAAGAGCGACGCATATTTCACCCGCCAGTTCAGCGTGCGCAAAGAAGTCCTGCTTGAGATGGGATGGGAACCTTACACGAGATTTTCCACATTTACCCTGCATAGCCCAAAGTTTTTCACCGACAACTTTCAGGAAATTCAATTGCAGGAAAACCAATCGATCGCCAACGCGCCTCCGGCTGAAATTATGGCCGAGAGAATCGACTGCATTATTGCGCATGACCAGTTAGACCGCCTTGGTCAAATCACATGTCCTGTGCTGGTGGCAGTTGCCAGAGACGATGTCGTCACTCCGCTGTACTATTCCCATCAATTGAGTGATGCCATCCCTGGAGCTGAACTGAAAATTTTTGATGAAGGCGGCCATTTCGTATATATCGAGAAACCGGTTGAATTCAATGAGTCCATCCTGGAATTTATCCATCGACATGACTAATCGATATTTTCATAACTCGCCTATCAACCACGAAGGCGAAACCACTTTATGAAACACGTTGTCATCGGAACCGCCGGCCACATCGATCACGGCAAAACCTCTCTCGTCAAAGCATTGACCGGTACAGACACCGACCGCCTCAAAGAGGAAAAAGAACGCGGCATCACCATCGAGCTCGGGTTCGCTGAGTTGATTCTTGATAATGTCCACGCAGGCATCGTGGACGTTCCGGGTCATGAGCGATTCGTAAAAAACATGCTGGCGGGAGTCGGCGGCATCGATTTGGTCATGCTGATCGTTGCTGCCGATGAAGGCATCATGCCGCAAACGAGGGAACATTTGTCCATTTGCCGACTTCTCGGTGTTAAAACCGGACTCATCGTACTCACCAAAACGGATCTGGTCGAACCGGAATGGGTTGAACTTGTGACGGACGATATACAGGACTTCGTCAAAGATACTTTCCTGGAAGAAAAACCCATCGTTCCGGTTTCGGCTCACACTGGAGATGGTCTGGAAAATCTCGAAAAAGCTTTGCACGAAATCGCAAATCAAACACCCGCAAAAAGTGAAACGGGTATCTTTCGAATTCCAATTGACCGCGTCTTCACGATGCGGGGCTTCGGTGTCGTGATTACGGGAACTTTGTTCAGTGGAAGTGTGGCTGTTGGCGAGCAGGTTGAAGTTTATCCCAAGGCTCTTCAGGCGCGCGTTCGGGGCTTGCAAGTTCATGGGGAGCCCGTGGAAAAATCGACTGCAGGCCTCAGAACCGCTGTGAACCTTCAGGGTCTCGAACGCACTGATGTGTTCAGAGGAGACATCATTGGTCATCGTGGTGAACTGAAAACGACGTACATGCTCGACGTTCTTCTGGAACATCTGGCCGATGCCCCTCGTCCGTTAAAAACCCGGAATCGCATTCGGTTCCATGCAGGTACAGCTGAAATCATGGGCAGAATTTCACTCATCGGACGAGATGTACTCGAACCGGGAGATAGCACTTTTGCTCAAGTACGACTCGAAGAACCTATCGTCGTACTTCCCAGAGACCGGTTCGTCATCCGGAGTTATTCGCCAATCATCACGTTAGGTGGTGGGGAAATCTTGGATATCATGCCTCGCAAGCATAGACGATTAAGAAGTTCATCCATCGACCACCTGAAATCACTTTATCAGGGGGATGAGACGGAAAGACTGCTCATATTGCTTCGGGACTCACGTTTGAACGGGGTTGAACTCGAAGACATCACAGGCCGTCTGACACTAAAACCGAGCGATATACAAAAAATCATTCAAGAATTATCAGCCCATGGAGAAGTGCAGATTATCGACCAAGCCAATTTCTTCTCCATGACTAGAGCGCATTTCAAAACAGCCCAAAATAATATTCTCTCTTTTTTGAGTAACTATCATGCTGAAAACCCTCTTCGCACAGGGGCGCCCAGGGAAGAAGTTCGCGGCAAGGCGGGTGACATCAATGAAAAAATCTTCGCAGCTGCACTCAAGCATTTAAACGAATCAAACGAAATCGTTGAAAATGGCGCCATCCTAAGACTCGCTTCCCATTCAGTAGAAATTGATGAAACGCTCGGAGAAGTGAAAACAAAACTAGAGACGATTTTCAAAAACGCCCATTTTCAACCGCCATCCGTCGAAGACGCATTCTCACTAAACGGCGGTCAAGGCAATTCAAATCAAAATGCCCTGCAAATTCTCATCGACGAAGGTGCTTTGTTGCGACTGAAGGACAACATTATCTATCATGAAAATGCTTTAAGCGAAGCAGAAAAATTTCTCAGAGAACATCTGTCGCAAAACAACGAAATTACGGCGGCGGAATTTCGGGATCTGTTGGGCATTACCAGAAAACACGCCATACCTTTGCTTGAATATTTTGATACGGCGCGTATTACACTGCGAGTAGGAGATAAGAGAGTAATTCGTCCAGACGCAAGATAAAATTTCCCATAAGGAATCAACAATGCCTCTCGATAATCATAAAATCCAACGGTTGCGGGCAGATGTCCCGGCCCTGGCCCATCAAATTTACGTAAATTGGGGTGGCGGGGGCCCATCCTCTAAATCGATTCTTCATGAAATGGACAAGTTCACGAAACGCGAATTAGAACTCGGCTCATTTCACCCGAAAATCAGGAATGAAACCACAAAGGCCCTGAAACGTACACGAGAGAGCTGCGCAAAACTCATCGACGCAGAAGCCTCGGAAATAGCCCTGACAGGGAATACAACGGTCGGAATTAACATCGCGGCTTCCGGATTAACTTGGAATTCAGGGGACGAGGTGATTGTCTCGGATTTGGAGCATCCAGGCGGCTACCTCCCCTGGTTGGTATGGCGGAAGAGAAATCCCATCAAGGTGAAACTGTTCAAAACCGGTCAAAACGATGAGCAACTTCTCCAAAATCTGGAAAACGCTATCACCCCAAACACAAGGGTGGTTTGCGTGAGCCATATTTCGTGGCTGAATGGCAGGAGACTTCCACTAGCGGCAATCGGCCGAATCTGCGTCTCCGCAGGTGCCCTCCTCATCGTAGATGGCGCCCAGTCCGTAGGACACATACCAGTCAAAATCAAAGACACCGGCGTAGATGTCTACACCATATCAGGCCAGAAATGGCTGATGGGTCCGGATGGCACGGGCGCTGTGTATATAAGGCGTGGAGCAGGTAAAAAGATTCAGCTTTCATCTGCAAGCTTTCGCTCAGCTGAAAAAAAGAGATTAAAAACCCTGTCTTTTACCCCTGAGCCGAGTGCGATGCGCTATGAAGTCGGCACTCTCAATACACCTGGGTTCATTGGATTACGGACTGCGGTCGAACACTTCAAGAGAACAGGGCCCGTATCCATTGAAATAAGAATTCTGGCACTCGCGAATCGCCTGCTGTCCCAAATCCGCGGGAGCAGGAACGTTGAAGTCATTACGCCCGAAGGCGAGGCGCAGTCTGGTCTGGTTTCCTTTCGGATCAAGAACGTCGAATCTCAAAACGTGGTGGACAGGCTATACAGAAAACACCAAATCATCCTCCGGGCAGTGGTCACGGAGCCTCCCGCAGTGAGAGTTTCGATTCATTATTTGAACACGGAAGAAGAAATGGACTCGATAGCGAACGCGATAGCTACAATAGCTGCCGGCAGAAGAAAACAATAAAAACAAACTTAAATCTACACAAAAAGGCGACGGATATTTCACCGCCGCCTTTTGTATGTTTGATTCCGGATTATTTTTTCAGCGTTACGTTCACAGCCGTAGCGGCGCCACCCTTGACCGACACTTTCATGGATTTCTTGCCCAAAACCTCGTGCCAAATCTCGAGGGTATAAGATCCTGCGGGAACATCTTTTATCTCGAATTTCCCTCCCGCGCCCGTAACGCTGACATAGGGGTTATCCGCCACGACAATATACCCTTTCATCCAGTCATGAACGTCGCAGGTCACTTTCAGGATGCCGGGTTTCTTAAAATAGCGGGTCGACATTCTCAATTTTTTCTTGAACTTCGGCTGCGCGATATTGGCTACCGAGTTGCCCGTTTTACCAGGATGGGTGTGGACGTTGTGGAGAATCTTATCACTGTTTTTCATCAACAGTTTCGTCTTTTGCTTCATCACGACGACTCGAGGCGCATAGACGCACCCTTTTTGGTCAACAACCGCTTTTTTCTGGCTCTTCGACCACTTCTTGCCCGACTTCACTCCTTTCAAAGATACGACGGCCCATACCACGCCGCCGTCTTTCACGACCAGACTCTCATCCTTAATTGGTTTCTTCGCACAAACTTTCTTGTCCTTGTTCACGGATAATGTTTTGAGCTTCGGGGCCGCGCCATCGAACTTGATCGCTCCGGTGATGGACCCCCCACCGCTTACTTTTCCTTCCTTATAAGCGTCCGCGGAGCCAGCTAATGCGATGCTCAACAACACCGCAAACATCCAGCACAATTGAAAGCGTTTGGGAATCATGCCTACTCCTCTCAAAGTATTTATCAGGTTGGCAGCTACTGTTTCCAAAAAGCGTGCGCGCAATCATTCGCACACGAAATATCGGTGGCCTCAGCTACGGAACCTCTAAAATTGACTTCTAATCAAATCGGAACCGCCAGGAATTCAAACCTGCTCCATTCAAGTAATGCACCTTTCACTTTAAGTCAACCCTCTCGATGGTAGACTTCGGAATTCATCTGAATTCATTGCGTCACCAGGCAGAATGCCCAGAAAAATGATTTGGATCCGCCGCCGGAAGGAATACATCCTTCCCGGCAACCGGAACGACTCCAAAGCCGTGATGTTTACAACATGGCGGACTCTGGGGTATCTCTTTCCAAAGGCGACGCATCGCCGATACGTTCAATTCTCCAGGAGTTGATAGTGAATCCGAACCTCAATGACGCCAAAATGCCCGAAACGCTTGATGGATGGGCGATTCTCCACCATATTTTCAGGGTCAACTGGCCTGCCTGGAATCGCCTGGAAAACGCCCGGCAACACCGCATCCTGGATGAAGCGACTGAATACTTCGCCTCTATCGCCCAGCCCGAATCCGGCGAAAGCGCTCTATTCAGTCTGTTGGGCCACAAAGGAGACCTGCTGTTTCTTCATTTCAGGCCTACGCTCGATGCGCTGGGTGAAGTCGAATTGGGGCTGCGGCGGCTCGCTCTGACGGAATACATGGACGAGACCACGTCCTACCTCTCATTCCTGGAACTCGGCCTATACGAAATGACCGTGAAGCTCCACGCCCAGTTCGTGAATGAAGGTATCGAGCCGGGAAGCGACGGTTGGAAGTCGAAATGGTCTGAAGAAATGGACAACCAGCGCGAGCGCATGAAAGAGCGCCTCTACATGGATATCCCAAAGACGAGATATCTGTGTTTTTACCCGATGAACAAGCGCAGGGGCGAGGAGAAGAACTGGTACGGCCTACCAATAGAAGAGCGCCAGCAAATGATGCGCGAACACGGTTTCGTTGGCAGAAGATACGCCGGGCGCGTTCAGCAAATCATCACGGGCAGCATCGGCTTCGACGACTGGGAATGGGGCGTGTACCTGTTCTCGGAAGATCCGCTCGTCTTCAAGCGCCTCGTATACGAAATGCGCTTCGATGAGGCCAGCGTCTGGTATGGTGAGTTCGGGCCATTCTATGCGGCGCTGCGCGTCATGCCCCATCATTTAAAAAGCATATTTCGCGGCAAAGTGCCCTCCCTCGAAGCGCCGTAAGTCAAACGATCTCAAAGAGCAGGCCATTCATGGCGAACGTTCTCATCGTGGGTTGCGGGTATGTCGGCGCGGCGCTCGGGGTATTGCTTGCCGATGAAGGCCACCTCGTTTGGGGGATGCGCCGAAATCCCGAAAACCTGCCCCAATCCATCAAACCGCTGAGCGCAGATATCCACGACAAGGACCTGAGCAGCCAACTCCCGGATGGCCTCGATTTCATCTTCTACACCGTCGCCTCGGGCGGCGGCGGCGAGGCCGGCTACCGGGCGGCTTACGTCGACGGCCCGAAAAATCTCGTCAAAACCCTTGATTTGAAAGGAGAAAAACCCAGGCGAATCTTCTTCACCTCGAGCACGGCCGTCTACGCGCAAACGGATGGCCGCCGGGTGGATGAGGAATCACCCACCCAGCCGACACATTACTCGGGCCGCATCCTGCTTGAAGGCGAGCGCGCCTTCCTGGAGAGCGGCCATCCCGCCACAATCCTTCGTCTTTCAGGCATTTACGGCCCCGGCCGCACGCGCCTGATAGACTCCGTCCGCGTGGGCCGGGCCGAAGTCCAGGAGGGCCCGCCTCGCTTTACGAACCGGATTCACCGCGATGACTGCGCGGGCGCGCTGGCCCACCTCATGAAGATGGACGCGCCGGATGAGATATACGTCGGCGTTGACGATGAGCCTGCCGACCGGCGCGAGGTTCTGAACTGGCTGGCGGCTCGGCTGGGCGTCCCGCATCCCCGCGAAACCGGGGTTGCTGAAGCCCCCTCCACGCGGGCGGCGACGAACAAGAGATGCTCGAACGCCAGGCTCAAGGCCACAGGCTATCGCTTTCTCTATCCGTCCTACCGGGAGGGCTACGCCGAAATGATCGCAGAGGCGAAAAACACGTAACTATTTTATAAATCAACTGTTTAGCAAAACCCTCAAATCCTTCCTCAGCTTCTCCAGGGATTCGGCGTCGTTGCTGTGGTAATAGCCCCGGATGGAGAAGTTCCTGTCGATGAGCACGAAACGCGAGCTGTGGGAGATCAGGATTCCCGGCGTCTTTCCCCCCTCCTGATGCCCGGGATGATGGGCGTGCGCGCTGGGCAGCAAGAGCCGGAAAACCCGCTCACCGATGGAACCGGGGAGGAGAGCGGCTCGTTTGGTCGCATAGCTCAGGCGAAAGCCCTTGAGCGCTAAGTCTTTGATATCTTTTTCCTTGCCCGTGAGGAAAAACCACCGCTTCCTGTCTGCGCCGAATTTTCGCGCATAGGCCGCCAGGAGTTCTTCCTTGTCATGCTCAGGATCGGTGGTGATGGATATCTGCCGGAAATCCTCTGAACCCGAGAACGCCCGCTGAAGGCGGCGCATCTCGCTCGTTTGCAGGGGACAGGTATCCTCGCAGCGCGTGTAGATGAAGTCCGCCACCCAGACCTTGCCACGCAGGCGCTCTCTCATGAACGCCCGCCCCGATGCGTCAACCAGCGCAAAATCAGGTAGTTGCGAGTAGACGGGCAGGCTCTCGAAAAGGCTTCTCTCAAGCCAGCGCCACGCGGGCGCGCCCGCGAGGCCGACGAGAACGCCCAGGGTCAATACAAAAATCATGCGCCGCGCCATGTCCGTTACTCCAAAGATAACCCCAGTGAAATCAGGCCCTTCCGCCCATGCGTATTCTTACAATACACGCGCGCCGATGCAAAGCGCGCCCGGGAGAATTTCACCCCGCAAATCCCCGCAAATCCGCGCAATTGCCGTCATCGCCGGACTCAAGGGACATGGCAGAATTCCCCAGCGCCCGGATTCCGCGGCGTCATTTCCCAGGAAAAAATTGCCGTTTATTTACCGAAAAACCTCGTGAATTTATCTAATTTTATCTAATTTTACGGAAATTATTATTTTCATTATTCAGGTTCGGCGTTTCGCCCGAGCGGCTCTCCCGTTTCAGCGGTCAGCACTCGCTCCGCCACCTGAAAACCGGAGGCCGCAGGGCTGCCTTCCGTGCACGCCCCATCGCCCCCAAAACCCGCCACCGCAAATGCGGAATCGACCCCGACTGAAAAGGGAGGGATCGTGCGTCCGCCGGCTTCGACCGGGGAGGCCGGGAAGCGAGCGGCCCCCGTCATCGAGCGCATCAGGCACGGAGA
The DNA here is from genome assembly GCA_026706735.1 of Nitrospinota bacterium. Taxonomy (GTDB): domain Bacteria; phylum UBA8248; class UBA8248; order UBA8248; family UBA8248; genus Bin107. Next base: position 12,774 of record JAPOYD010000133.1, read on the forward strand.
AGACCCGGCGCTTGAGCCGGTCGAACCCGAGCTCACGCGCTCCGCCCCGGCGGAGCGCTTCATGCGCGTCCATGTGCGGGCGCACCGCAAGCCGGACGCCGCCGCCGGGAACCGTTCCGTGCCGGAGGGGCAGGTGCCGCCGGAACCAGGCGCGATGGCGGTGAGCCGGATCGGGCGGGCGGAGGTCTCCGCGCTGCGACACCGCCTGCGCGACACGCCCGCGAGAGCGAACGCGGCGGTGGAGAAATACTTCACCGGGCTTGGGCGGATACACGCGTCGGGTGGCGCGATGAGGAAACGGCGCCATCGGCCGGGGCCTGGAAGTATTCGAGCGAGCGCACCTTTTTCGAGCGGGTCCGCATTCCGCAATGTCAGTTGGTCCGCCATCCGAACGCGGATGAGAGAGGGCTGCCGTATCAGGCAACACTTGCAACTGCGATATCAGCAGAGTGCAGCGCTGCGCCGCTCGCCGCAGCCCCGACGCGGACGCCTACGGGAGCGCCGCGTGGAGGATATCCGAGTAGGTCGCCGTCTTCCCGTCGAATGTCGCGACGATCCGGCCCAGGCGCATCACATGGAGGACGTCCGAGAAGCCGATGAGATCCTCAAACTCGGAACTCGCGACCAGCGCGCCCATTCCTTCGTCACGGACGAGCCTGCTGATGTAATGGCGGATCTCGGCCTTGGCGCCGATATCGATGCCTTGGGTGGGTTCTTCGAGCAGAAGAAACTTCGGGTCCCCCTGAAGGGATCGGGCAATCGCCAGTTTCTGCTGGTTGCCGCCGCTCAGGTTTCCGGCCATCGTGTTGAGCCCGGCCCCCCTGATATCGAATACCTCGGCGAATTTTCGGCTCGTCTCCCGCTCGGCCCGCCGAAGCCGGAAACCGTTCCGTCCAAGCGATCCTGCAACGGGCAAGGCGATGTTCTCCCGGACCGTGAGCGACGGGACGATGCCCGCCTGCCGCCGGTCGGCAGGGACCAGCGCGATCCCGAGCTTGTACGCTTTCGTGGTCGAGCCGGGCGGAATGGAGACCCCGTCCAGCTCGATGGAGCCCGCGTCGTATTTCATACGGCCCGCAATTGCGGCGAGCAGCGGACCGAACCCCGCACCTTGCGCGCCGGCGATTCCCACAATCTGTCCCGCCGCCGCTTCGAGCGAGACGTCTGAAAAGCTTCGGCCTTGACCAAGCGCCTTCACCGCCAGCCTACTTCGGTTCGCCGCGCTCCGGGGGGCGTCTTGAGACGGCGCCCCCTGCTCCCCGACGCGCGCGGACTTGGTCATCAGCTCGATGATTTGTTGCCGGTCGATCTCGTCGCGTCGAAACGTGCCGACACTGAGGCCGTCGCGCAGGATCGTGATGCGGTCGGCTATCTGGAGGACCTCGCCTATCCGGTGACTGACATACACGATGGCCGTACCCGCTTCGCTCCGGATCCTGGTCAAGGTGGCCAGAAGCGCCTCGGCATCCACTGTGGAAAGTACCGCCGTCGGCTCGTCGCAAAGGACCACGCTCACCGGAGGCAAGAGCGCGTGAGCGATCTGGATGAATCGAGCCTCCGGCGTGCTTAGATCCTCCCCCAGGACCAGGGGATCCACGTGAGCGCCGATGAGGCGGAGCACTTCCGTCGTCATCGCTTGCTCGCGGCGAGAGAGCCTGTTCCGGTCGACCAGCGCTCCCTCGAGGCCCAGCATGATGTTGCGACCGGTAATCAGTTGTCCGCACAACTCGACATCCTGCGGCATTATCTTGATGCCGTACCGCTTCCTGGCCTCACGCGGCGAGCGCAGCCGCACCTCATCCCCGTCGATGCGGATCAGCCCGGAGTCCATCGGGAAAGCGCCCACCATCAGCTTCAAGAGCGTGGACTTTCCCGACCCGTTCTCCCCGACCACCGCGTGTATCTCGCCGTGGTCGACATCGAAGCTGACGCGATCCAGGGCCTTTACGCCGGGGAACGTTTTGGTGACGTTCTCCATCCTGACGGCGGGAACACGGCGTTCTTCGACCGGTGAATTCAGCAATTCCATCCTCTCTGACCACCAGGCTCGCGAGCGAAGCGCTGCTTGCCGATTATTTTTGAGCCGAGACCTCAAACCCTTTCTGGATAAGCTCCAGCGTCACCGCAGTCTTGTTGGGCGGCATGTCCTTTGCGGTGTAGCGCGTCAGCGGGATGCACACCAGGGCGGGCACGTTTTGATCGCCATTCAGTATCGCCACGGCGTGACCGACCCCCTGATACCCCATCGGAGTCGGCGTGATGCCGATGATCGTCGAGTATTGACCCTCTTTCAAATCCTGAATGGAGGCGGGGTCCAGACCGTTCGTGACGAAAGCCACGTCCTTGTACCGCGCCGGCAGCGAGTCGGGATCGAGCAGCAGGTTAAAGACCGAATACACCCATTTGATATTGGGATGGGCCTGAACCGCATTCTCGAATGATTTCAGCCCCTGGGCGGGATCGACGTTCTGCGTCGCCGAGACGGCGATCTTGACGCCCGGGTACTTTTCTTTCACCCGATCCGCGAAACCGGCTGCCCGTTTGGCCGACCAGGTGGCGTTGGCCGGCCCGGCGATCACGATGCCCTTCCCGGCATTCGGGCCGGTCTCCTTCACCAGGAGGTCAGCCGAATCACGACCCATCTGGTAGTCGTCCTGCATCACCATGTATGCATCCGGCGAGCTGGACTCGGTGGCCACGATCACGACCGGGATTTTCTCGCGGAGGAAAAGATTGGTGATTGCGACGCCGCCCTGGATATCGGTCGGGATGACCGCGACCGCGTCCACGCCTTTCAGCAGGAGACGCTCGGCCTGTTTGAGCTGCTGCTCGGGCGACGCGTATCCGGTCCCCGCCGAAACGAACTCGAGCTTCACGCCCGCCTCTTTGGCAGCCTTGAACGCGCCGCTCGAACCAGCCTGGTAGTAGTGTCCCGCCAGCGTGGGCTCCATGAAGCCGATAGTGTATCTGCGCTTCGCCTTTGGCGCGCGGTACGCCGCGGCTTCATCCGGGGTAGGAGAAACCGTGCAGGGAAGATTCGAATGCAGCTTCTTCGCCGTCGAAAGCGCCTGGTACTTCGCATAGGCTGCATCTTTGGGACTGATTTTGATGGCCTGGGCGCTGACCTCGATCCCTCCCCAGAACATAAGCACAAACGTGACGAGACCCAGCATGGCAATCATGGATTTGATACGCATGGTGTTCTCCTTTGGCAGTGAAAACGATATGTTGCGTCAAGAACCGCTTAACCGGGCGCCGCTGCCGCGAAGCAGCGATTTGGCCCATTTGAAGATCGCCCATTCGCCTATCCGTCGCCGCTGGTTGAAGGCGACCGCCACGACCAGCACGACGCCCGTAACCATCTGGCGCGCAAACTCCGAGACACCGACGATCTCGAGACCGCTGGTGAGTACCGTCAGGATCCCCACCCCCATCGCAGCGCCAAGCAACCGGCCGACTCCGCCGCCGATCGCGGCGCCCCCGATCACCGCCGCGGCGATGGATTCAAGCTCCAGACCGGCCCCGAGGCTTGCCTGTCCAAGCGTGACCCTGGATGCGAGCATGACCCCGGCGGTTGCCGCGAAAAGGCCGCACATCGCATAGGCGAGAACCTCGTAACGGGCGACCGAAATCCCCGACAGCCGCGCCGTCTCACGCCCGCCCCCGATCGCATAGATGTAAAGACCCGCCCTGACGCGGTTGAGGAGCAGGTACGCAATGAATACGACAACCAGCCCGACGCCCATTGTCCCCGGCAACGGCCCCCACTCGTCCGCCCCGAACGCGCTCACACCCCGGTCGGTAATCGGAACCGAAGCGCCGCTGCTCAGTTCGTTCGACAACCCGGTCAGGAATGTCAGCATCGCCAGGGTAGCCACGAAGGGGTTGACCCCCAGATACGCGATAACGAGACCGTTGACGGACCCGACAAGGGCTCCGAGCGCCAAGGCCGCCGTGACGGCCCCGTACAGCCCGAGATCGTCGACGAGCAGCGCCAGCGCCGTGGAGGCGAACCCCGCAGTCGCGCCGACCGAGATGTCGAAACCACCCACGACGAGCACCAGCATCTGCCCGACGCTGGCGACCAGCAGCACCCCCGCCTGTCTGGCGAGATTCTCAACTGTCCTGACCGAAAGAAAGATGTCGGGTTCTATGGCCGAGAACACGAGGTAGAGGAAGACGAGGACGAACAGCAACTGCACCTCAAGGCGCATCATTCCACGCGTTCGTTCCAAAGCGCCGACGGCCCAGGTCGTTTCCTGTTCGGGACCATTGCTGAAATGGTCGCCTGCGGCAGGATCGCCTGGTGTTTCGCTCTGATCAGTCACCAGGGTCACAGCCCCCCGAACCTCGATTAGTTGGTCGTATAGCCGGAGTCGACGAGTAGATGGTGCCCATGAATCATCCGCGCGTCGTCCGAGGCCAGGAAGACGGCTGCTCTGCCGATGTCCAGGGGATCAGGCAGGGCGCCGGCGGGCACCCTCGGCATGTACGCCGCCTTGAAATCGGGGTCGTCGAACAGCGGCCTGACCATGTCCGTCATCGTGGCGCAGGGGCCGATCAGGTTGACGTTGATTCCGTGCGGCCCCCACTCGATCGCGAGCGCCTTGGAGAGCAGCAGCACGCCGCCTTTTGTTGAACAATAGACCGAGAAATTCGGCATCCCGACGACGGCGAATATAGAGCCGAGGTTGATGATGCGCCCGCCGCTCTTGCGCTCGGTCCACCGCTTGCCGGCCTCCTGGCAGCAGAAGAACAGCGCCTTCATGTTGGTGTCGGCTACCTCGTCATACTGCGCCTCGGTGACGTCGAGCGCAGGACGATCTCCTTGTACGCCCGCGCTATTGACGAGAATGGTCGATTCGCCTAGCGCCTCCTCGGCTTTGTCGAAAACCCCCGGGATCGAGGCGACATCACGGAGTTCCGCCGCGATACCGACAGCCTTTCCGCCGCGCTGCTCGACGCCGTCAACCGTTTCGGCGAGGGCGTCTTCGTCTCGCCCGACCACGGCCACGTCGGCGCCCTCATTCGCGAATTCCCACGCAATCGCCTGTCCAAGCCCCCGCGATCCGCCGGTCACGATTGCGACCCGGCCCGCCAGCTTTCCGTCACTCATGATCTCTCCCTCTTGGTTCCGGTTTGCGTCATTCCACGACCAGCGACACCATCTCCGGCGGGTCAACCCGCAACAACCCTTCGTCGGAAAGCCGCAGGTCGCCGATTTCGCCGCAGGCGAAGCTGAACTCAAGCTGCGAGAACGGACTCGCGAGGTCGCACCCGAGCTCGCGTATGGCGTCGAACACCTTATCGAACTTCGCCGTGACCGTCTCCGTCGGTTCTTCGGACAAAAGCCCGAGAAGGGGCAACTCCACCAGCGCGAGGATCTCGCCATCGGCGACAACGATCTTCCCGCCTCCGATCTCGGCGAGCTTGTTCATGGCGAACGCCATATCGGATGTGTTCGCACCGACCGCAACCAGATTCTCGCAGACGGCGTTGACGGTCGACGCAATCGCCCCGCGTTTCAGTCCGAAGCCGCGGACGAAGCCGTTGCCGATGCGCCCCCCTCCCTTGCCGAACCGATCGGCCATCGTGAGCGGCAGGATGTCGTTGTCGATATCCGGCCTTATCACGCCGTCTTCGACGCCTAAGACCGCTCTTCCGTCATCGGTTACGAGGCTGCCGTCCGTCACGCCGATCACGCGAACGGTCACCGGGCCCTCGGCATCGGTCCGAGGCTCAAGAGCGACTGGCGTGATCTCACGTTCAATCTTTACCGTACCGCGGAAGTTGCCCGGATATTCGATGGGGGCCAGGTCCGCCAGGAACTCGCCGTCCCGGACGATGGTCTCGCCGCCTACGAATACGCGGGCGATATCAAACCTGACCAGGTCGTCGACGAAGAGGATGTCAGCGTAGCGGCCGGGAGCAACCGCCCCCATGTCCCTCTGCAGATAGAATGCCTCGGCGACATTGAGGGTCGCCATCTGAACCGCGATTACGGGCGGCACCCCGTTTCGAACGGCCACGCGGATGTTATCGTCGACCCCGCCCTCGCGCAGCAGCTTCTCCGGCGATGCGAGATCGGCGCACATCGCAAGCGCTCTCGGGTCGATCTTGTGCTCTAGATACGCCTTGACGAGTTCGGGCACGTCTATGGCGCCTGAACCGAGCCGCATGAGCAGGCGGAAGCCGGCCCGGGTCTTGTCGACCGCTTCGTCCGTCGCAATGGACTCGTGGTCGGTGCTGGTTCCGACCGCGGCGTATGCCTGCATCTGGCGCCAGCTCGCGCCGGCGGCATGCCCCGTAATCGTTTTGCGCTGCTCCAGGCACCTATCGAAGAGGTCCAGGTAATCCTCCCACTTCTCGCAGACCGGCAGGAACGGCGGCTCCTCCAGGCCCACGCAGTTTTCCCAGTCGAGCATCTCGTTCATCTCTTCGACGCTGACGCCTGGCGTGGGTTCGAGACCGAGTTCCCGGTTCTGCAGGTGTGCGAGCGTGGGGACCAGGAATATGAGCCTGAGCGGGGTGGCCTCGAGCGCATCCTTGAAAAACCGGATCGCGTCCCGACCGCCGACGATCCCCTGGCCGTAGAAGCCGTCCGCGTAGGCGGTGACGCCGTGTCGCAGCATACCCTCGACGAACTCGTTCACGCCCAGGTAGGAGTGATACATGTGGAGGTGGCCGTCGACCAGGCCGGGCGTCACATAGCGGTTCTCCGCGTCGATGACTTCCGTGTTCCCGCCGATCGCGTAATCGATGTCGCCGACCGCCGCTATACGGTCGCCCTTGATCGCGACCCCGGCGCTGTAGATTTCACGGGTATGTACGTTGACGACGCGGCCGTTCGTTATCGCGAGATCCGCAGGTTCGTTGCCAAGGGCAACGTCGATCAGGGCTCGGCGTGAGGACATGGCTCCAATCTCCTCTGTAGATTGGGCATTCCCGCTGGCTTGAATTGTCGGCCACCGGCCGGAACCGGATGACCGACAATATTTTATGAACTGCACAGGATGAGAGAATTATACATGACTTCGAGATCAGGCACAAACTTCTCGACGAGCGTTCCCTGGAGCACATCCGCCGTGGCTCGCGATTCTTCAACGAAGAATTGCCTGATGGACCGGGCCGCAATGAATTGATTGACTTCCGTGATTTGTGCCTCATTGGTTGTGTCCAGCAAACGGCGAAGCGCAAGATGTGGAATGAAGTTATCCGTCCGAAATCGACCGAAGATGAGCGCAGGGGGCTGTAATTGAGAAAGGAGTGGTGAAAGCCTCGCCGTATATCCGTCCCATCCGGCGCGGCTCTCATCGCCAATGGCAACGACGCGTTATATAGTTCGACATCACGAATCACCGCACGCCGGGAACGCCCTGTGCGACAAATCCACGAACTCTCAAAAACCGGGAGCCGATTCATTGAACAAGGCCGACTCGAATGCCGGGCCGCTCGTCCGCGACGCCACCGAAGATGACCTGCCCGCGGTACAGGAGATATACGCCCACCACGTGCTGCATGGCGTGGCCACGTTCGAGGAGAAGCCGCCCGATTTGGAGGAGATCCGCCGACGCTTCCGCGCCGTAAAAGAGAAAGGCCTCCCCTGGCTCGCCGCGGAGGTGGAAGGCGCCGTCTGCGGCTACGCCTATGCGGCGCCCTACCACCACCGGCCGGCCTACCGCTTCGCCGCCGAAAATTCCGTCTACGTCGATCATCGCGTCATGCGCCAGGGGCTGGGTGCTGCGCTGCTCGACAGGTTGATCGACTCTTGCGCCCGAAAGGGCTTGCGCCGGATGGTCGCCGTCATCGGCGACAGCGCGAATGCGGCCTCCATCAGGCTGCACGAGCGCGCCGGTTTCCGGCTCGTCGGCGTATTGCCGTCGGTCGGCTTCAAGCACGGCCGATGGCTCGACTGCGTGATCATGCAGCGCGCGCTCGGTGATGGCGACGGGACTTTGCCTTCTTGATTCATGAATTGTAGCGTGCGTTGATGGGCTGCGTTGGAGCGGCGACGGCGCGGCTCTACACGTCGACTTGGAGGACTACCACTGATGCGCAAGAAAGAACTCTCCGCGGGCGCGGGCGCGATGCGGGTATCCCATCCGGGTGAGGCCTGGAGCGTCATATTCAAGGAAGGTCTCCGCCTTAGCGTCACCGAAGCTGCAAAGCGCATGGGCGTCTCCCGTCAGCGGCTCCACACCGTCATCCGCGAGAAGGCTCCCGAGCGCGTCACGCCGAACCTGGCGCTCCGCTTCACCTGGCTGTGCGGCAAGGACGACGAGGCGGCGAAGCTGTGGCTGCGCATGCAGATGGCTTATGACCTCGAAGCGGCGAAAGGCGAACTCGCCGACATTCTGCCCGGCATCGAGCCTGTGAGTCCGCCGAAAGACGCCGTCTCCGCCTGAAAAGCCAGAAGACGAACAACGCCCCGACCGACTACCGCGCCCCGCCGTGTGCGTAACGAGGAGCCGACCATCAAGGGGTTGAAAAAGCCGGAGAGGAGAAATTTGTGTAGGGGTCGCATACATGCGACCCGGCCTTTGTTCGCCGCCCCTGATGGGCCGCATATATGCGGCCCCTACAAAACCGTCCCTTCCCGGTTACGCCAAACCCTCATTCACCAGGGCTTTTTCAACACCCTCTACACCCCCAGGATGTTCTTCGCGGTCTCCCGCGCCTCCTCCAGCGTCTCGACGATACGCTCCCCGGGCACCCCTCGCAGGACGTCGAGGGCGCGCAAGGTGTGCGCGACGTCGCCCCCGAGGCCCATCACGACGAACGCGGTGCGCTCCTGCGCGGCGACGTCCATGAGCCGCCTGATGAGCATGGCGGCGCTGTCGTCGAGATGAGTGGCTTCCGAGAAATCGAAGATGACGACCTCGTGATCCTTGATGTCCGCGCTGATGGCCGCGACCAGCTCATGGGATGAGGCGACGGTGAAGCTCCCCCGGAGCCCCACCAGGCCGACGCGCGCCGCATAGGGGTTCACGGCAACCGGCTCCTTCGCCTCACCGAAAAATATATTGTCGAGCATCGGCACGGATACCACGTTGTCGATCTCCAGGCGCTCGAGGTGCCGCGCGTGGGCCATCCCGGCGGCGATGAGGCCGATGGCCACGGCGGTCAGCAGGTCGACGAACACCGTGAGGCCGAGCGTCATCAGCATGACGAAGAGATGCTCGCGCCGGATGTGGCGCAACCGCGCGAGCAGCCGCCAGTCGATGATGTCCCAGCCCACCTTCATCAGCACGCCCGCGAGGGCGGCGAGCGGAATCGACTCGACGTACCGACCCAGGCCCAGCAGGAGCGCCAGCAGCAACACGGCGCGCAAGACGCCCGAAACCGGCGTCTGCCCGCCCGCGCGGATGTTCGTCACCGTGCTCACGGTGGCGCCGGCGCCGGGCAGTCCGCCGATGAGGCCCGCGGCCATGTTGCCGATCCCCTGCCCCACCAGTTCGCGGCTCGGATTGTGGCGCGAGCCGGTCAGCGAATCGGCCACCAGGGCGGCGAGGAGGCTGTCGATGGAGCCCAGCAGGGCGAGAACGATCGCGGGCTGCAGGGCCCCCACCAGGAAACCGGCGGAGGGCAGACCCAGTTGCAGTCCCGGCAGGCCGGCGGGCATCCGCCCGATGGTGGGCGCTTCATTCAGCCACAAGACGCCCAGAAACCAGCCTACGAGAAGCGCCATCAGCGGAGGAGGCAGAAACCTCGCAAAGCGGCGCGGCCAGAAGGCGAAGACGGCGAGCGCGGCGGCGCCGACGCCCAGGGCGTCAAGGTTGATCCGGGCCAGCGCCTCGGGGAGCGCGCGGATTGCGCCCATGAAGCCGCCCGGCGCGGGCGGCGCGCCGAGAAAGGGCAAAGCCTCGATCGCCAGAATGATGACGCCGATGCCGGACATGAAGCCCGAGACGACCACATGGGGCGTGTAGACCACGAAGCGCCCGGCACCCAGCGCGCCCAGAAGCACCTGCAGCAGGCCGCCCAGAACGACGATGCTCAGCGCCTCGGTGAGGTTCGCCGCGTGGGTGGTGACGATGACCGCCATGGCGACGGTCATCGAAGGCGCAGGTCCCGAGATGATGGCTCGCCCGCCGCCGAAGAGCGCCGCGAAAAAACCGAGCGCTATCGCGCCGTAAAGCCCCGCCGCCGCGCCGAGCCCTGAGGCCACGCCGAAAGAAAGCGCGAAGGGCAGCGCCACCACCGTCGACGTGAGACCGCCGAAGACGTCTCCGCGAAGCGTCTTGAGATCATAGTTCACGGAAGGAAGCCCTTCGCCATCATATGACGCATCCTCCGCCTCAAATTCCCAGGAGAGGCTTCGCGACCTCTCGCGCCTGGTCCAGGTTTTCGAGGATTCGCTCCTGTGGCACCTCCCGCAGGACGTCGAGTGCGTCGAGCGTCTCCGCGACGTCGCCCGAAAGCCCGATGACGATGGACTCGGTATCTTCTTCCGTGGCGACTTCGATGAGTTGCTTGATGACCATGGCGGCGCTGTCGTCGATGTAGGTGGCTTCGGTGAAATTGAAGATGACGATCTCGTGATCCTTGATGTCCAGGCTGATCGTCCGGACCAGTTTTTTGGACGACGCGACAGTGAAGCTCCCCCGGAGCGCCACCATGCCGACGCGCGCCTCGAACGGGTCGACCCCCTCCACCTCTTCCCCCTCGTAGAGGAACATCTGATCCAGCAAGGGCACGGAGACGACGCTGTCGAGCTCCAAGTTCTCGAGCTGCCCCGCGTGGGCCAGACCCGCGACGATGAGGCCTATCGCCACGGCGCTGATCAGGTCGACGAACACCGTGAGGCCGAGCGTCGTCAGCAGGACGAAGAGGTGTTCCCGCTTGATGCGGTGAAGACGGGTCAGGAGACGCCAGTCGATGATGTCCCAGCCGACCTTGATCAGGACACCCGCCAGAGCGGCGAGCGGAATCGACTCGACGTAGGGCCCCAGACCCAGCAGGATCGCCAGCAGGAAAAGCGCGAATATGGCGCCCGCCGCCCGGGTCCGCCCGCCGGCGCGTATGTTGGGCACCGTGTATACCGGGGTGCCCGCGCCGGGCAGTCCGCCGATTAAGCCCGCGGCCGCGTTGCCCACGCCCTGGCCGATGAGTTCGCGGTCCGGGTCGTGGCTCGTGCGGGTGAGCGAGTCGGCCACGAGGCAGGTGAGAAGGCTCACCACCGAGCCGATCAGGGCGAGAATGAGCGCGGGCTCCACGGCGCGCGCCAGAAAGCTCAGGGAGGGCAGCCCCAGTTGCAGCCCCGGCAGGCCGGTCGGCACCTCCCCGATGACGGGCGCATCACTTAGCCACAAGACGCCGATGAGCGTGCCGGCGAACAGCCCCACCAGGGGAGTGGGCAGGATTTTCCTAAAGCGCGGCGGCCAGAAGACCGCGACGCCGAGCGTGACGACGCCGACGCCGAATGCGCTCGGGTTGATGTGTTTCAGCGCCTCGGGCAGCGCGAGAATCATGCCCACGGCCCCGCCCGGCACGGGGTCCGAGCCGAAAAAGGGCAGCACCTGAATCGCCATCACGAGGACGCCGATGCCGGACATGAATCCGGAGACGACCACGTAGGGCGTGTAGGCCACGAAGCGGCCGAGCTTCAACACGCCCAGAAGCGCCTGGAGCAGACCGCCCAGCACGACCACCGTCAGGGCTTGGGTCAGGTTTTCCGCATACGTGGTGATGATGACCGCCATCACGATGGCCATCGGTGCCGTGGGACCGGAAATCTGGGTCTGCGTGCCGCCGAAGACCGCCGCGAAAAAGCCCACCGCTATCGCGCCGTAGAGGCCCGCCGCAGCCCCCATGCCCGAGGCCACGCCGTAGGCCAGAGACAGCGGCAAGGCCACCACCATGGCGGTGACGCCGCCGAAAAGGTCTCCGCGAAGCGTATCGAAATCGTATTTCAATTTCACGCGATTATGCCCCTTCGCGCTTCGTCCCCGGGCGATGGTCGTGATGATCGCATGTTCTTCGACAGCATATCACACCCCCGGCGAATCGTGGGTGAGCGCCGGAAGGAGCCGTGAAGGCGAACGTGTAAGCACCCGCGCCGCCGGAATGAATTCCCCGGGGGAGGAGGACGCCTCCCGCCTCAATCTCTCAGGAGAGCTCTCGCCGTCTCTCGCGCCTCGTCGAGTGTTTCGACGATACGCCCCTCGGGCACGCTCCAGAGGATATTGAGCGTTTCAAGAGTGTGCTTCACTTCGCCCGAAATCCCGAGGATGATGGACTCGGTATCTTCTTCGGTGGCGACGTCGATGAGCTGCTTGATGACCATGGCGGCGCTGTCGTCGATGTAGGTGGCTTCGGTGAAATTGAAGATGACGACCTCATGATCCTTGATGTCGAGGCTGATCGCCCGGACAAGTTTTTTTGACGAAGCGACGGTGAAGCTCCCCCGGAGCGCCACCATGCCGACGCGCGCCTCATACGGGTCGACTCCCTCCGCATCCTCTCCTCCGTAGAGGAACATATCGTCCAGCAGGGGCACGGAGACCACGCTGTCGAGTTCGAATCTTTCGAACTGCCCCGCGTGGGCCAGGCCCGAGACGATGAGGCCTATCGCCACGGCGGTGATCAGGTCGACGAACACCGTGAGGCCGAGGGTCGTCAACATGATGAAGAGATGTTCGCGCCGGATGCGGTGAAGATGGCAGAGCAGACGCCAATCGATGAGATCCCAGCCCACCTTCATCAGAACGCCCGAGAGGGCGGCGAAAGGAACCGACTCGACGTACGGCCCGAGGCCCAACAGGGTCGCCAGCAGGAGGAGCGCGAATATGACGCCCGCCGCCCGGGTCCGCCCGCCGGCGCGTATGTTGATCACCGTGTATACGGGCGTCCCGCAACCGGGCAGGCCGCCGATGAGGCCCGCGGCCGCGTTGCCCAACCCCTGGCCGATGAGTTCGCGGTCCGGGTCATGGCTCGTGCGGGTCAGCGAGTCGGCCACGAGGCTGGTGAGGAGGCTGACCACCGAGCCGACCAGGGCGAAAATGAGCGCGGGCTCCACCGCGCGCGCCAGCATGGCCAGAGAAGGCAGCCCGAGCTGCAGCCCCGGCAACCCGCTCGGAATCTTCCCGAGGGTGGGCGCGCCGTTCAGCCACGCCACGCCCACGAGCGTGCCGGCGAACAGCCCCACGAGCGGCGTGGGCAGGATTTTCCGGTACCGCTGCGGCCAGAAGACCACGGCGCCGAGCGTGACGGCGCCCACCCCGAAAGCGCTCGAGTTGATTTCGTCCAACGCCTCGGGCAGCGCGAAAACCATACCCACGGCCCCGCCGGGCACGGGGTTGGATCCCAAAAAGGGCAGCACCTGAATCGCTATGATGATGACGCCAATTCCCGACAGGAAGCCCGAAACGACCAGGTAGGGCGTGTAGGCCACGAAGCGGCCGAACTTCAACACGCCCAGAAGCACTTGGAGGAGACCGCCCAGAACGACTATCGTCAAGGCTTCAGTGAGATTTTCCGCGTACGTGGTGATGATGACCGCCATGACGACGGTCATCGGCGCGGTGGGGCCGGATATCTGGGTCGGCGTCCCGCCGAAGAACGCCGCGAAAAAGCCCACCGCTATCGCGCCGTAGAGGCCCGCCGCCGCGCCCATGCCCGCCGCCACGCCGTAGGCCAGCGAAAGCGGCAAGGCCACCACCATGGCGGTGACGCCGCCGAAAAGGTCTCCGCGAAGCGTATCGAAATCGTATTTCAAGCGCTGAGTCCTCTCGCATATTTCATCGCCGAGAACGCGTATGGGCGTTCGCCCACAGCATATCATACCCCCGGTGAATCTTGGGCGAGCGTCTGAAGGCGCAACGAAAGCGCCCTCATCGCCGCGAGCATACGGCGCGCGGAAGCTCCTGTTTCAATCTTTGAGGAGGGTTTTGGCGAATTCCCGCGCCTCGTCCAGGGTTTGGAGGAGACGCCCCTCGGGTATGCTCCGCAAGATATTGAGCGTCTGAAGAGTATGGGCGACGTTGCCCGCCAGGCCCATCAGGATGTATTCGGTCCGCTCCTGATCGGCCACTTCGAGGAGTTGCTTGATGACCATGGCGGCGCTGTCGTCGATGTAGGTGGCGCCCGAGAAATCGAAGATCACCACTTCATGATCCTTGATGTCCGCGCCTATCATCTGGACCAGTTTATGGGAGGATGCGACGGTGAAGCTCCCCCGGAGCGCCACGAGGCCGACGCGCGCGGCAAACGGATCCACCATGTCCACGTCCTCGAATTCCGAGAAGAATATGTGATCCAGCATCGGCACGGAAACCACGCTGTCGAGTTCGAGGGTTTCCAGTTGACGCGCATGGGTCATGCCGGCGGCGATCAGCCCTATCGCTACGGCGCTTATCAAATCGACGAACACCGTGAGGCACATCGTCATCACCATGACGAAAAGATGTTCGCGCCGGATGCGGTGAGCGATGGAGAGAAGATACCAGTCGATGATGTCCCAGCCGACCTTCATCAGGACGCCGGCGAGAGCGGCGATGGGAATCGGCTCGACATACGGCCCGAGACCCAGCACGAGCGCCAGCAGGAGCAGGGCGCGCAGCGCGCCCGAGGCCCGCGTCCGCCCGCCGGCGCGGATGTTGGTCACCGTGCCCATCGTGGCGCCCGCGCCGGGCAGCCCGCCGATGAGTCCGGCAACCATGTTGCCGATCCCCTGGCCTATGAGTTCGCGGTTCGGGTTGTGGCGCGTGCCCGTAAGTGAATCGGCCACCAGAGACGTCAGGAGGCTGTCTATGGAGCCGAGCAGGCCGAGGATGAGCGCGGGCTCCACGGCGCGCGCCAGAAAAGCCGGGGAGGGCAGCCCGATTTGCATCTCCGGCAGGCCGGTCGGCACCTTTCCGATGACGGGAGCGTCGCTCAGCCACACGACGCCCAGCAGCGAACCCACTGCGAGCGCCACCAGGGGAGCGGGGAGAAACCTCGCGAACCGTCGGGGCCAGAACACGCAGACGGAGAGCGCCACGACCGCGATGCACAAGGCGTCCGCATTGACGTTCGCCACTGCGTCGGGCAGCGCGAGTGCCGCGCCCAAGGCTCCACCCGGCGCGGGGGGAGCTCCGAAAAAGGGCAGGAACTGAATCAGCATGACGATGACGCCGATGCCGGACATGAAGCCTGAGACAACCACGTAGGGCGTGTAGGTAACGAAGCGGCCGACCCCCGATACACCCATAAGAATTTGCAGCAGGCCGCCCAGCATGACCACCGTCAGGGCTTCGGCGAGATTTTCCGCGTGACTGGTGATGATGACCGCCATGACGACGGTCATCGGCGCGGTGGGGCCGGATATCTGGGAGCGCGTGCCGCCGAAGACCGCCGCGAAAAAACCCACCGCGATCGCGCCGTAGAGGCCCGCCACGGCCCCCATGCCCGACGCCACGCCGAAAGCCAGCGAAACAGGCAGCGCCACCACCATGGAGGTGACGCCGCCGAAGAGGTCTCCGCGAAGCGTATCGAAATCGTATTTCAAGCGCTGATTCCTCTCGCATATTTCATCGCCGAGAATGCGTACGGGCATTCGCCCACAGCATATCATACCCCCGGCGAATCGCAGGCGCGGGCGGAATTGTTGAAAAACCCTCGTCAATATCCCGAGCAAGCGCCCCGAACCCTCATCCTGAGTAGGCGCGTAAGCGCCGTATCGAAGGATGGGGGAGTGCATTTTTCCAGCGGGCGCGAATTTCGCCCTTCGATACGCCGCCTTCGGCGGCTACTCAGGGTGAGGAAGGTGGGGAGACAGCGGAGCCTGCCCCGAGCGAAGTCGAGGGAGCCTGTCCTGAGCCTGTCGAAGATCCGCTGCTCAGGGTGAGGCGGAACGGCGGACTGCGCAGGATGGGGAGGGGGATTGCGCCGCATCAAGCTTTTCCAACAACTCCGCGCCCGAGGCCCCATGCGCCCGCTTCCCCGTATGCGCTGATTAGTGGTATGAATGGCGCGGCTTTATCGTTCAACCATTCCCCCACGCTGGAATCCGCATGAGCGCCTACGCCAACATCCTCATCATCGCGTCGAGCCATTCGGTGAACTCGCTATACAACCGGATTCTGACGCCCATCCTCCCGCTCATCATGGCGGATTTCGGCCTGAACTACGCGCAGACGGGCCTCATCGCCTCGGTCTACGCCCTCTCCAGCAGCCTGTTTCAGCTGCCGATCTCCTTTCTGGGCGATTTCACCGGAAAAACCCGCCTGATTCTTGGGCTTTCTCTTCTCTTCAACGCCCTGCCCGCCTGGTTCTACGGCTACTCCACTACCTATGCGGCGCTACTCACCTTCGTCTTCCTGAGCGGCCTGGGGTGTTCGGCCTATCACCCGGCGGCGGTCTCGATGATCGCCGCAGAAAGCCCCAGAAACCGCGGCCTCGCCATGGGGCTTTTCAAGGCGGGCGGTGATTTCGGCAGCATCCTGACGCCCGTGGCCATGGGCTGGCTCACGGTCTATCTCGCGAGTTGGCGGGCGGCGGCGCAGTATTTCGTCCTGCCCGGCGTCGTTTGCGCCCTGCTTATCTGGCTGCGATTTCAGGACGCGCCCGGCAGGCGGCAATCGATGGCGAAAGAGGCCCGCTCCACTTTCAGCGAACTATTGGGCGATAAATTCATGATCCTGATGACGCTGCTCTCCTCCTGCCGGGTGATGGGCCTGCGCGGCATCATGACGTTCCTGCCCCTTCTGCTGGCCGAGGGGCTGGGGCTGGGCACCATCGAGGTGGGCTGGGCGATCACGGCTTATTTCCTCGTCGGCACCGTCTTCGCCGTGATATGGGGAAAATACACCGACCCCAGGAACGAAACGCGCATCATCCTCTTCATGATGGCGACGAGCGCCGCCTCCCTCGCTTTCCTGTCGCAGGCCGAATCCGTGATCGTCTTCTTCGGCCTGCTCGCGCTTCTGGGCGCGTGCCTCAATCCCTCCCAGAGCCTCATGCTCACGCTGACCACCGGCGTGGTTCGCGAGAAAAACCGCACGAGCGCCATCGGCCTCATGTACACGGCGAACGAGGCGGCCTCGGTCATGTCGCCCTTCCTCGGCGGCCTCATCGCACAGGCGGTGGGACTCAGGCAATCGTTTCTCTTCTACGCCGTGCTCTGTCTCATCGCCACGAGCCTCGCCTGGCTCATCCACGCCGAGCAGAAAAGACGCGCGCGCGGGGGCGCCGCCTGAAATCTTTACACGTAAGCGCCGTTCTAATAGACTGGTCGAAACAGCCAATCACATCATCCGGGAGTCTGCTCCCGGGAAAGAGAAACTTACACGATAGGAGTTCACCAAGATGAGCACGAAAAACACTCTCGATAGTCTGGAGGTTGTGCCGACGGGCGCCGCCCTGGGCGCGGAGATCAGGGGCGTCGACCTGTCCGCACCCATGTCCGAGGAGGTGAAGGGAGCCCTGCGTGACGCGTGGACGGAGCACCTCGTGCTCCTGTTCCGGGACCAGGAGATGACCGAGGAGCAGCACCTCGACGCCACGCGCATCTTCGGCGAAGCCGTCGTGCCCGCCGCCAAGGCCTACTACGACAAGGCCGGGAAACAGCAGACCTGGGCGGCCAAGTACGCCGAGATTACCGTCGTCCACAATCTGGACGAGGACGGAAATCCCGTGCAGCAGAACGAAAGCCTGGGCTCCGGCGAGGTCGTCTGGCACAACGACAACTCCTACGCCGAGAAACCGCCCGCGGGCAGCATGCTCTACGGGCGGAGGCTGCCGCCATCGGGCGGGAACACCTGCTTCAGCAACCAGTACATGGCCTACGATACCCTGCCCGAGGACGTGAAGCAGAAAATCGAGGGCAAGACCGCCGTCCACGACGCGAGCCGAAACTCCGCGGGCACGCTCAGGCCTGGCGTCAAGCTGCCGACGAAGCCCTCGGAAGTTCCCGGGCCGCACCATCCCCTCGTGTGCACGCACCCCGAATCGGGCAGACGCGCGCTCTACCTGGGCCGCAGAAGGACCTATCCCTCCCAGTACATCGACGACATGGAAGAGGGGGAGAGCGAGGAACTCCTCGACTTCCTCTGGGATCACGCCTGCCGCGACGAACTCGTCTGGGCGCACGTCTGGCGGCTGGGCGACGTGCTGCTCTGGGACAACCGCTGCACCATGCACTACCGCGAACCCCACGCGGGCACGCACCCGCGCCTGATGCACCGCACCCAGATCGAGGGCGCCCAGCCGGTGTAGGGTTCGGGGCGAGTTCAAAGAGTCAGCCTCACCTCTGTAGGGCGACTCCCAGGAAAGGTTTTTATCTTTTCACTCCCCCCTTGAGGGGGAGTCAGCAAGACGAGGGCATAAGCCCGAAGTCGCGCTGGTGGGGGGAGATTTTTTAGTCTGCGGCATGTCCCCCCACCGAATCGGCCTTCGCCAAAGGCTCGGCCTCTTCGACTCCCCCTCAAGGGGGGAGTTTATTGTTCGCACATCAACAGGGTGACCGTAGGGACAGGCCCCTGTGCCTGTCCTGACGAAGGACCACCATAGGACAGGGACAACCACGGAGGGTTGTCCCTACGCTTCACGACACAGATTCCCCAAAAACTCTCTCACCGCGCCCGATATATGGAACGAATTACCGAAATTCAGACCCCCGCTTCGCTTTTCAGGCTCGGGCCGATTTGATAGGCTTCCCCAAATCGACATAACGCGGATCGCTCAGGAGCGCCGAAGCCGGCAGGGGCATTTCGGCCCCCTCCGGATCCCCCTGCTTTGAGGAACGCACCATGTATCTGAACGCAGAGCGCGCGCGCGGGCTGATGGCCGATTTCGGTTTCGACGCCATCATCGCCTCCACGCCGGAGAACGTTACCTACCTCGCGGGCACCGTGGGCTGGTCGAACAAGGTCTACGCCTATTCCGTCCACATGCTCGCCGTCTTCGCGCGCGATACCGGCGTTGCCCCCGCCCTCATCGTGCCGGGCCAGGAAGTCACCTACGTCTCGGCCCAGCAGTCCTGGATAAAAGACCTCTACACCTTCGGCGGCAAAAGCGCGCTCATCCAGCCGTCAGGCTCAGAAGCGCAGACGCCCGAGGAGGAAACCTACCTCGGCCTCTACAACGACGACGCGAAACGGGGCAAGAACCCGGGCGAGGCCCTGGGACTCGCGCTCAAAGCGCGCGGGTTGACCAAGGCGCGTCTCGCCCTCGACCAGGAGCGCGTGATGCCGAACGTGCGCGCCCAGATTGAGGCGGCACTGCCCGATGCGGAGATCGTCGACGCGGCGGATTTCTTCCGCCTGATCCGCATGGTCAAGACGCCCGACGAGATCGCCGCCCTCGCCGCCGCCGCCGAGGTGAACGAGAAGTCGGCGACCGCCGCCTCGAACGCGGTGGCAGAAGGAGCGACCGAGCGCGAGGTGGCTTCCGTCTTCGCGGCGGAAGTCGGACGCATGGGCGGCAAGTGGCAGTGGTTCACCTTCTGCTCGGGCCGCCGGGCGACGGGCATCTTC
>JAPOYD010000109.1 GCA_026706735.1 Nitrospinota bacterium
CCACGGGAAGAACGGCGAAGGCGGCGTGGGCCTCCCCCTGAACCTGCAAAGCTTCCTGTCCGTCGCCCCCGAAGGGTACATCCGCCGCTCCATTTTCTATGGGCGGTTGCCGCGCCAGATGATCCCGTACGGGACTTTCCTGAAAAAAGAAGACATCGAAGCCATCGCGACCTATGTGCGCAGCTGGCAACTGCGCGACTATGTAGGGATCGATCAAAAACGGGTGGCGGGCTCCGTATCACGCGGAAAGCTCTTCTTCGACGGGATGTGCTCCGGTTGTCATGGGCGGGACGGCCTCGGCGGCCCACAGGTGGGCGGCGGGCACGTGACAAACGCCATGGCGGGCTACGCCGGACCCGCCCTGAACAACCAGGGCTTTCTCAAGTCCGCCACCGACGGCTACATCAAGGCGACGATGATGCAGGGCCGGGTCGGCACGCCGATGGGCGCCTACCTCAAAGGAAAGCAGGGCATGGTGGAGCTGACCGAGGAGGAGATTAACGACATCGTCGCCTACATCCGCACCTGGGAAAAACGCGATTCGGGACCCGTAGACCCCTGGAGGGACAAGTGATGCCGAAGTTCAATCGCCGCAAGTTTTTGCAAACGTCCACCGCGCTGGCCACCGGACTCGCCATGGGCGGAAGCCTGACCCGTGAGAAGGAGTTGTTTCAACTCGTCACAGATGCGGAAGGCGCCCAGGACACGCGGAAGCTGGTGCCCACGCAATGCCCTTACTGCGGCGTGGGATGCCACACCTACTACGTCGTCGAGAACGAGAAGATCGTGGCGTGCATCCCGGACAAGGACTCCCCCGTCAACCTGGGTCTGCAGTGCATCAAGGGCCTCACGGCCGCGGAGTCGCTCTATGTCGACCGGTTGGAGGAGGTCCTGATCCGAAAGGACATGTCCAACCCGCTGACCGGGCACGTCTCGAAGACGAAAGGGCGCTTCGACAAGGATGTCTTCCGCGTCGGCACGTGGGAAGAGGGCATGGAGGTCGTCTCCAACATGGTCGTCGGGGTCGTGAAGAAGCACGGGGGAAACTCCGTCGGGATCTACCAGTCCGGCCAGTTGACCATGGAGGAGCAATGGCTGGACAACATCTTCTACAAGGGCGTCCTCCAGTCGAACAGCATCGAGGCCAACGCCCGGATGTGCATGACCTCGGCCGTGACGGGCTACATTCACAGCCTCGGAAGCGACCATCCGCCGGGGAACTATTCCGATATCGAAGACGCCGACTTCATCAATCACTGGGGCCACAACGCGCGCGGGTCGCACCCCGTCCTGTTCTGGCGCGTGGCGGCCACCAAGGAGAAGCGGAACATCCCGACCATGGTGGTCGACCCGCGCTACACCGGGACCATGGACGGCTACGCCCAGATCAACCCCAACAACAGCCTCTCGATCACCATCCGCCCAAACGGCGACCTCTCGCTTCAGAACGCCATCGCCCACGTCCTGATGAAGGAGTTCCCCCAGGCCGTGGACGAGGCCTTCATCCGGCAGCACACGGACGGGTTCGACGGTTACCGCGAAGGCATCATGGCCCGCTACAGCCCGGAGCAGGTCATCGATCGGACGGGGATCGCCCCTTCCGTGGTCAGGCGCATAGCCTCGATCTGGGCGGACGCGACCCTGAAGGGGAAACGCCGCAAGAAAGGCGGCGTCCTCTCTTTCTGGGGGATCGGGTACAACCAGTCGCTCCACGGGCAGCACCGCAACATCAACATCATCAACCTCCATCTGCTGACCGGGAACATCGGCCGGCCGGGCGCCGGCCCGTTCTCCATGACGGGGCAGCCCAACGCCATGAGCGAGCGCTTGATGGGCGGCCTCACCGGACGGCTCCCGTTCAACGAGGGCATCAAGAACGCCGCGCACCGCAAGAAGATCAACGAGGCCTGGGGCCTCCCGCCGGGCCGGCTCGACGTCACCGCCAAAGCCCCGAACAAGGGCATGACCATCGGCATGTTCGAGCGCGCCATGAAGGGTGACATCAAGGTGATGCAGTTCGCCTACGCCACCCACGTGGATCTGCCCGAGGTCGACACCCTCATCCGGCCCGCCATCACCAAGACGTTCACCTACATGGTGGAAGCCTACCGGCACGCCCCGAACCTCCTCTACGGCGACGTCATCTTCCCCGCCGCCACCCACGGGGAGAAATGGGGAGTGTACCAGAACAGCGAGCGGAAGATGTACGTCACGGACAAGGCCATGGAGCCGCCCAAAAACTGCAGGCCCGATCTGGACGTCATCATCGACGAGGGCAAGTCCATCGCCACGAAGCTCGGCCTGGACGCGGAGAAGATATTCCCCTACGAGAGGAAGGCGGATGGCTTCTATGACCCCGAAGAGGTCTACCGGGACATCATCCGGGCCAGCAAGGGATCGGATGCGGATTTGACGGGGATGCTTGAGGTGGAAAAGCGGGACAAACTCTCCCCCTACGAGCAGCTCAGAAAGCGCAAGGGAATCTTTTATCCCGCCCCGACCTACGAAATCGCCAAAAAGGGAGGAATCCCGCGCAAGTACATGGCGCAGGAGACCGGCTGGGCGGACAAGCCCTACAGCGCCTTCCGGCGCAAGAACGGCAGGGCGAAGTTCAAGCTCACCGAGCAGGACTACTCGCGCGCCAAGGAGTTGACGGACATCTTCGCGAAAGCGGGCAAGGACCCGAATTTCTACGCCGTGGACCATTACGACGTGCTTATCGAGATGCGCGATGCCGGGTTGACGCCGGAACTGCCGGATTTCGACTACTACGGAAAATCCATGGCGGAGATCAAGAAGGCCGACAAGTACCCGTTCTGGCTGAACCTGGGCGTCGTCTTCGAACACTTCCACACCACCAAGACGATCCGGGCGGCCACCACCCGCCGGCTGGTGCCGGAGCAGTATCTCGAAATGAATCCCCGCGACGCCCGGCGGCTCGGAATCGAGGATGGGGAATGGGTCCGGGTCGTGACGCCGCGGGGCAGCTACGAGGCGCGGGCCAGCATCGGCACGAAGAGCAAGGTCAAGCCCGCGCGCAACAAGGTGATGCCGGGTCAGGTGTTCTCCCCGTGGAACCTTTCCGTCGCGGACAGCGCGGATCCCAAGAAGAACCGCTGGCTCGTCAACGCGGTCACGCACCGGGCTTTCGACCCGGTATCCGGCCAGGCGGACTTCAAGCACGTGAAAGCGAGGATCGAGAAGATCTAGACCTCCGGTGAACCGGGAGAGATGGGGAAGGAATTCTCTCCTTCCCCGCCTCTCGGGGCCTGGAGATTTTGGGGAGTCGGGAAAATGGGCCTGAACAGACGCATGTTCCTCATGGCGGGGGCGGCGGCGCTCACAGGCGTCGCTTCGGTGCTCGCGACCGGACGGAGGAGTTTCGCGAGGGCCGCTTCGCGTTTTCGCCGTCTCCTCCGCCCGCCCGGGGCACTGAGCGAGCAGGAGTTCCTCGATCGGTGCATCCGCTGCGCGAGGTGCGCCGCCGTCTGCCCGAACACCGCCATTCAGATGACCGGGTTCGGACAGGGCCTTCGAAACCTCAACACGCCCTACATCGTCCCCCGCGAACAGGCCTGCATGCTCTGCATGAAGTGCACCGAGGTCTGCCCGACGGGCGCCTTGACCCAGATCGTTGCAGACGCCGACGCCGTCCTCACCCAGGTCAAGATGGGACGCGCGGTGGTGGATCAGGCCATGTGCTACTCCTACCAAGGGCGCACCTGCGGGGTGTGCATCCGCGCCTGTCCTTTCCCGGGGGTGGCCATGAAGACGGGCATGTACGAGCAGCCCATCGTGACGGACGCCTGCGTGGGCTGCGGGCTCTGCGAGCGCGCCTGCATCCACGTCCCCCAGGCAATCCGAATCGTCCCGGCGGAGTCCTGATACCGTGGTGCGCTGGCTCAGAAGAGGGATTCAGCTGGGGGCCCTCGGCCTGCTCCTGGCCGTGCCCGCCCTGAATTACGGGGGGATCCTCTATCAGCAGTACGGCAAGAACGGCTATCACAAGATATCCCTGACGGGAACCGTTTTCGAGCAATGGCTCTACCACTTGTTTTCGATCACCCTCGGCCGCCTGACGGATCCCGCCGTCCGTTCGATGGACTGGGTGGGCAATTTCGGGTCGTTCTCCGTCTTCGGATTCCCGATTCTCGATCCGGTGGTCGCGGCGGAGACCGTGCTCCGCTCCCCGGGCGTCTGGCTGGCTCTCCTGGCGGGGGCCGCGCTCCCGGTCCTCGTGGCCGTCGTCCTCGGACGGATCTTCTGCGGGTGGGTCTGCCCGGTGAATACCCTCCTGGAGGGATTCGACCTCCTCAGACGGCGCGCGCTGCCGAAGATCGGGGTCCGCCCGCCGGACCTCGTCGTCCCCCGGTGGGCCAAGTGGGTACTGCTCTTCTTAGGACTTGGCGCGGCGGTCGCCTTCGACGTCGCCCTCTGGGCGAACCTCCTCCCCCACGTTCAGATCGGGCGGGACGTGTTCTCCCTCATGGTGTTCGGCGTCACCAACGGCGGCGTCCTGATTTTCTCAGGCGTCATCCTGGGCGAGCTGCTCCTTTCCCGCCGGGCCTGGTGCCGCTCCCTCTGCCCGACCGGCGCGCTGCTGGGCCTCTTCGGCTCGCTGGCCCCCTATCGGGTGCGAAAGGCCGAGCGCGCCTGCATCGACGGCTGCACGGCCTGTGCGAGAGCCTGCCCAATGGGAGTCAATCCGGCGGAGCCGTTCTCCCTGGCCGAATGTTACAACTGTGGAGTCTGTACGGCCGCGTGCCCCGCCGACCTCCTGACCCTGGGATTCGCCCCCTCCCCGAGACGCTTTCCGGCCCGGCTCCTCTCCCGGTTGAGAAAAGGTGTCTCTCTGGGTTTGGGGGCGGCGCTGCTCCTGATCCCGCTCACCGCTTCCGGCCACCACATGCGGGGAAAGCCCCATTACGGCTATGCAGAGAATTACCCCCAAATCCCCACGCGCGAAACGCGCGTCCGGGTCGGCCGTTATGACATCACGGTGGTGAGCTATTTTTTCGAGGGGCTGCGCCGGCAAACTTCGGACACGCCGGACGACGTGCAGTTCTACGTCAGCCTCACGGACGCCCGGACCGGCCAGAGCTACACGGGCCCCCTGACCATCGAGGTGCGCCGGGGGAAGACCCGGCTCGCGGTCTTCCAGCACGACCGGCCTTTCGAGGAAGCCGTGTACCGGGTCCGCCAGTCGGTGCCGGGACCGGGGCTTTATGACTTGAGGCTCGTGGCCGACGAGTTCCAGGGGTCCGTCTCGGTCGAAGTCTGGGGCGATACCGTCTCATGGATGCCCTACGCGGCGACGGGCGGGGTCGTGCTGTTCGTCCTGCTCCTCTTTTTCCACCGGAGGCGAGCCCGCGCGGCCCGCCGGAGGAAGACGCATGCGGCAACCGGCGCGTAAGACGACACAAACCCTGGTCTTTCTCCTGGTGCTTGCGACGCCGTCCCGGCGGCTGGTCTGAGTGTGCGCGATGAAGCCGATTGAATTCGACCGGCGGGCCTTCCTTAAGAAGGGGCCTTTCGCCTTTATCCAGGCAGTTCTCACAGAGTCCCGAGCCGGGGGCGCCGAGGCGCCCCGGCCGCCGCTCCGGCCGCCGGGCGCGGCGCCCGAGAAGGAATTTCTCGATCTGTGCTGCGGCGTCGGCGCGTGCGCGGAGGTCTGCCCGGCGGAGGCCATCCGGCTGGTCCCAAGAGAGGACGATTCGGGAGGCCTCCATCCGGTCATCGTCCCCCAAGAGGCCGCCTGCATCGTCTGCGAGGACCTCGCCTGCATGAAGGCCTGCCCGAGCGGCGCCCTCTCCCTCGTTTCCCGCGAGGAAATCCGGATCGGACTCGCGCAGGTGAACCCCGACCGCTGTCTCGCGTGGAGCGGGACGGATCCGGGCTGCGACTATTGCGTAGACCGGTGCCCGCTCGGGATTCAAGCCATCCGGTTCGAGCGCGCCGGTACGGTCCGGGGCCCCCTAGTGGAGAAAGGGTGTATCGGGTGCGGCGTATGCGAGTATTTCTGCCCGGCGCAGCCCTCCGCCATCCGGGTGTACGGCTGCTGAATCCAGCCTGAAACATCCGGTTCCGCCTGCTGCACAGCGGTAGATGAATTGACGGAAACAAGTACCCTGCCCCTCGGAACGAAGCGGAAAATTCCCGCACATTCTCGAAAAGATGATTTTTCTCCGGCTACAGCCGGGAAAATGCAGGGTGTATGCCTCTCGAGGTATGCGTGCAACAAGGCAGGCCGCAACGTGATGCGGTTGACGAGGAAGCGCACCTTCACGGCTGAAGGCGGGGTCGCTCTGCGAGACGGATGATCCGGGTCCGGATTTGAAATCGGCTCCAGGCCTGTTACATTGCGCACTTTGTGCATGCGCCGCCGAGACAGTCAGACGGGCGCGCCGCGCTTCGACCATTGCTTGAGATGGAGACCGAATCCCCATGAGCCGCGTTATCGCCACCGATATCCATCCCGGCCGTGGCGCCGTGCTCGTGGTGATCGTGGCCGGTTGTCTGATCTCGCTCATCGGATTCGGGATCCGGGGGAGCTTCGGGCTCTATCTCGAGCCGATGACGGTTTCGAACGGATGGTCGCGCCAGACCTTCGCGTTCGCGATGGCACTCCAGAACCTGTTGTGGGGAATCGGCGTCCCTGTCGCCGGGGCCATAGCAGACCGGTACGGACCGGCGCTGGTGATCGTCTTTGGCACAATCGTCTACGCTATCGGCATTGCAGGCATGGCGGTGTCGGACAGCGGACTTGCACTCCAACTGAGCGGCGGCCTCCTCGTCGGCCTCGGGGTCGCGTTCACCTCGTTCTCACTCGTGCTCGCCGCCATCGCGCGGGTCGTGGGGCCGGAACGCCGCTCGCTCGCTCTCGGCTTCGGAGCCGCGGCCGGCTCGCTCGGCCAGGTGATCTTCTCACCCCTCACCCAGGCCCTGATATCGAGCTACGGCTGGTACGACTCGCTCTTGCTGATCTCTCTCATCACGCTGGCCATGATTCCGCTCGCGTTCACCCTGCGGGGCGCGGGCAAGGCAGTCGGCGAACCGGACTCAGGGCAGACCCTCGGGGAAGCTCTCAGCGAGGCGATGAGCCATCGCGGCTACGTGCTTCTCACCATCGGGTTCTTCGTGTGCGGATTCCACGTCGCGTTCATGGTCGTGCACTTCCCCGCCTACGTCACCGACCTCGGCCTCTCGCCGCATGTAGGCGCCTATGCGCTCTCGATCGTCGGGCTGGTCAACATCTTCGGCGCGTTCATGTCGGGCGCTATCGGTCAGCGGTTCAGCAAGAAGATGAGTCTTTCCGTCATCTACCTGGGCCGGGCGCTGGTCATCGTCGCGCTCCTGATGGCCCCGGCGAGGGACCTGACGATCTACCTGTTCGCCGCATCGATGGGGCTGCTGTGGCTTTCAACGGTCCCGCTGACCACCGGCATCGTCGCGCAGATCTTCGGGTTGAAATTCATGGCGACCCTCTTCGGCATCGTGTTCTTCGGCCATCAACTCGGAAGCTTCATCGGCGTATGGATGGGTGGGGTGATCTACGATCGCACCGGCTCGTACGACCTGATGTGGTGGGCTGCCGTGATCCTGGCGGTGTTCACGGCCATCCTCCATCTGGCCATTGACGAGAAGCCGGTCCCCCGTCTCGCGCTGGGTGAGGCTGAATAAGGCCCTTGCGATCCTGACAGATAGAACAGGCGCATCCGCTGGCCAAGTAAGATAATTGAGAGAGCGCCAGGAGATTTAACTCTCATTACAGCGGGCTGTCGTTTGAATCAGAAAACAGGCGTTTCCCGGTAGGCGCCCCAGACCGGCTTCAGTTTCTCGACCATATCTCCCATCATCATCAGCGTTTGTTTCTTTCCTTCCATCTGGGCATCGGCAGCTTATAGGAAACTTCCGCGAGTTCTTTCGGCCAGACGATTCTGCGCCTGCCGTCGAGAATCTGGAACGTCAGGCCGTCCCGTTCGTTGAGGTTGTTCTCATCCACCTTCCATCTTCCCATCACGGTCTGGAACGCCGAGGCGCGTAGCGTCTTCCAGACTTTTTGGCGATCATGGGAGCCTACTTTCAGAATCGCCTGACTCACCACCTCCATTGCCCCGTAAGCGATAGCGACATGATCGCTCGGTTTCACCCCGTGGCGCTTCTCGTAGGAGTCGATGAGTTCTCTCATACCCGGAAACTTCAGGGCGTCGGGTTGCGGCTCCCACTGGCTGAAGCCCAGAACATACTCCGCCGTGGCGCCGAGTTGCTCGGCGAATTTAGGGAGACCGGGGCCGATCGTTCCGGCGAAAATCTTGAGGTTGATGTTGAGCTCCCTGAGCTGGCGAATCTGCGCGGCGGCGTCCGCGAAGTAGCTGTTCGAGAAAAGCGCCTCCGCCCGGCGCGCCTTGATTTTTTGCAGCAACGCTGTGAAGTCGGTCTGCCTGCGCGGATAGTTCTCGTTCAGCACCACTCTGAGGCCGAGTTTCTTCGCCCACTCCACGGCGCCCTCCGCCGACTGACGGGGAAAGAGGCTGTCCTCGCCGATGATGGCGATTCGCTTCACCCCGATGTCCTTGGCGAGATGCAGCGCGCCCTTGTGGTTTTTTTGGGCTACGGCGTTTTGGTTGAAAAGGTATTTTCTGCCCTTCTCCCACAGCCCTCTGGAGGAAGCGCCCGGCGCCAGCGTGGGGTATTCGTGCCTTTCAAAGAGGTTGGCCACCGCGTCGGTGATGCCGCTGGAGTAGGGGCCGAGCGTGAGATCGACCTTCTCCTGCGTGATGAGCCTCTCGTAGAGCTTGATGCTGGTCTGCTTGTCCGATTTATCGTCCAGGAGAACCAGTTTCACCTTCTTGCCCAGCAGGCCGCCCCTGGCGTTTTGCCGATCGGCGAACAAACGATAGGCGTTGACGAACCGGCCTGCCGGCTCCGCGTAACGGCCCGTATGGGAGATGGACCCGCCTATGGTGATTTCACCTGACGCCAGGGCCGAACCGGTGAGGAGCATCGCCGTCCCCAGGAACGCGATTGCCATGAAGCTTCGAGTCACTTTCATTTTCCATCTTCCTCGAAATAGCGGAAACATGAAGAACCGGTCGCGACGCGTCCGGCGGCGCCGACGGACGCTCTCCCAGACTGTCGTCTGAATCAGAAAACCGGCGTTTCCCGGTAGGTGCCCCAGACCGGCTTCAGTTTCTCGACGATATCTCCCATTGTTGCGCCCTCGCGCACGAGTTCGATTGTGACGGGCATGATATTCCGCGTCTCGTCCTTTGCGACAGAGACGAGCTCCTCCAGAAGCGTCTCGACCCTGGCATTGTCGCGTTCGGCGCGCACCCTTTTCGTCCGCGCGATCTGCCGATCGGCGGTCGAGTAATCATAGGGATGGGTCTCAATCTCCTGGTTTTCGTCCTCCTCGACCATGGTGTTGACCCCGATGACCGGCTTCTCGCCGGATTGCTTGCGCAGGGCGGTCTCATAGGCGAAGTCGGCGATCTGCTTCTGGAACCAGCCCTCCTCGATCAATTTGATTGCGCCGCCGTTTTCATCCACATAGTCGAGAATCTCGAAAATGCGCTTCTCGAACTCGTTGGTCAGGCTCTCGAGATAGTAGGAACCGCCCACCGGATCGATGACGTTGGTGACGTTTGTTTCCTCCGCGATTACCTGCTGCGTGCGCAAGGCCAGCCGCATGGCGTCCTCGGTCGGAATCGCGAACGCTTCGTCATAGCCGTTCGTGTGCAGCGACTGGCAGCCGCCAAGAACCGCGGCGAGGGCCTGGAACGCGGTGCGCACGATGTTGATCCGGTATTGCGGCTTGGTCAGGGTCGCGGCCGCGGTCTGACAATGGAATCGAAGCCGCATCGATTCGGGGTTCTTGGCACCGAAGCGCTCTTTCATGATCCTGGCGTAACAGCGGCGCAGCGCCCGGAACTTGGCGACCTCCTCGAACAGGTCCGCCTGCGAGACGTAGAAGAAAGCGAGCCTCGGCGCGAACTCATCCACGTTCATGCCGGTCTTCAGCACCTCCTCCACGTAGACGATCAGGTTGGCCATGGTGAAGGCGGCCTCCTGCAAGGGCGAGGCGCCGGCCTCTGAGATATGATACCCCGAGATGTTGATGGGGTTGTAGCGCTTCATGTTGCGGCCGCAGAAGGATATGCAGTCGCGCACGATACGGACCGATGGCGCGATGGGATAGATGAACTCCTTCTGCGCCATATACTCTTTCAGGATGTCCGCCTGGATGGTGCCCGAGAGCCTGTTCAGGTCGAGGCCGCGCTTCTCGGCCAGCGCCACGTACATAGCGAGCAGGATCCAGGCGCTCGGGTTGATGGTCATCGATACGGAGATGTTCTCGAGATCGATGCCCTCGTAGAGCGCCTCCATGTCGGCGAGCGTATCCACGGCCACGCCTTCGCGGCCCACCTCGCCATCGCTCATCGGATGGTCGGAGTCGTAGCCCATGAGCGTGGGCATGTCGAAGTCTGTCGATAGTCCCGTCTGCCCCTGCGAGATCAGGTATTTGAAGCGTTTGTTGGTGTCCTCGCCGGTGCCGAAACCGGCGATCTGGCGCATGGTCCACACCCGGCTGCGGTACATCGTCGGGTAGGGCCCGCGCGTAAAGGGATAGCGCCCCGGCAGACCGATGTCCTCGAGCGGCGTTTCGGCGATATCGGCGGCGGTATAGACGCGCTGCACCGGGAAATCGCCGGTTGTGAAGAACTGCTCCTTGCGCTCGGCCTGTTTGCTCAGGAAAGCGGCGACCTCGTTGCTCTCCCAATGCTCGATCTCGCCCCGGAGTTTCTCAAGCGGATTTTGAGTGAACGTCTCGTTCATGGTCTCCCTCTCCTTCGAGCGTCGTCGAGAGCAATTCTTCCGCCAGCGAATAGGGATCGCTCTCCCGGCGCATGAGCTGTTCGGCAAGTTTCGCGCTCGCCGCCGCTGTGGCGGCGTTGAATCGATCATACAACAGATTTTCGGCGGTCTTGCGCAGCCGGAATTCCGCGATGCTTTTGCGCCGCGCCCGTCCCGCATCCGTATCCGAAGCCAGGTCGCGATGCCGGGCAATCGCCCCCAACAACTCGTCGAGCCCTTCACCGGAAACAGAGCTGGTGCCGATCACGGGGACAGCCCAGTCGGATGGTGCCTGCTCGTGTATTCCGAGCGTCAGCATTTGCTTCAAATCGGTCAGCGTCCGATTGGCGTCGCCCCGGTCGCATTTCGACACGACATGGATGTCGGCGATCTCCAGAAGGCCCGCCTTGATCGCCTGGACCTCGTCGCCTAAGCCGGGCGCGGAAACCACTACCGTGGTGTGGGAAGCCCGCACGATCTCGACCTCGTCCTGGCCCACGCCGACGGTTTCCAGAATGATGACCCCGAAACCGGCGGCATCGAGAATATCGACCGCCTCGAGAGCCGCGCGCGCCATGCCGCCGGTCGCCCCGTGCGTCGCCATGCTGCGGATGTAAACGCCGGGGTCGGCGCTTAAGTCGCTCATGCGGATGCGGTCTCCCAGGATGGAGCCGCCGGAATACGGAGAGGATGGATCAATCGCAATGATGCCGAGCTTATCGCCGCCGGCACGCAGCCTTTGCGCCAACTGACTGACGAGCGTGGATTTTCCGCTGCCGGGCACTCCGGTCATGCCGACGACGTGCGCCCGTCCGGCCAGCTTGTGTATCCGGGCGAGAGCGTCACGCGCTTCCGCCATGCCCGACTCCGCGCGCGATATAAGGCGGCCGATCGCGGCCGGCTCGCCCCTTTGAACGCGGGCGATGAGTTCCACGGAAGGGAGGTAGACGCCCATTAGCGGTTTTCTTCATCCAGTTGTGTCTGCATCTGGTGGAAGACGGCGCGATCGTCGATCACGCGGCGCGCCTTGAAATCCGTTCGGGGGATCGAACCCGGCTCGACGATCTCCACGGCCGTCCGCAGCCCGAGCATCTTCTGCAACTGGTGCTCAACTTCCGTGCAGAACCGGGCGGCGCCGTCAGTATTGGCGAAGGTCTCGGCGTCAGCCTCGACGCGCAACAGCAACTCGTCCATGGCCGCCTCGCGGCTGATCACGATCCGGTGCTCTCCGCCATAGTGCGCCAGTTCGTTGAGCGCGGCGTCTATCTCGCTTGGATACACATTCTCGCCGCGGATCGTGAACATGTCGTCGATGCGCCCGAAAATTCCGTGCGGCAGGCGCGGATAGGTGCGTCCGCACGGGTTCGGTTCGTCCACCCACCGGGTCAGGTCCCCCGACGCCAGGCGGATCATCGGCTGAGAGGCGCGTTCGAGATGAGTGTACACGGGCGTTCCCCGTTCCCCGTAAGGGACCCGGCGCATGGTTTCGGGATCGCACACTTCCGTGTAGACGACGTCCTGCCAGCAGAGCATCCCGTCCGTCTCAGCCGAACTCGCCACGTTCATCCACGGACTCATCTCGGCCATGGAACCGCTGTCGTACACCCTGGCCCCGTAGAGCCCCTCGATGCGCTCGCGGATGGCCGGGATCGAGGCGCCGGGCTCGCCCGAGAAGAACATGATCTTGAGCTGCATGTCGCGCGGGTTGATGCCCTCGTCTTCCGCGACCTGGGCGAGGTGCAGGGCGTAGGTCGGCGTGCCGTAGAAGGCGGTGGGCTTCAGCATGTTCAGCCATTGCACGCAGCGGGCCGACATGCCGGACACGCCTGCGCCGAACGGGAAAGATTTCGCGCCCAAGCGTTCCGCGCCGGCGAGCGCCCCCCAACTCCCCATATAGAGAGAAAATACGGCGGCTACGCAAATCGTGTCGCCTGGGCGCAGACCCATGCCCCACATGACGCGCGCATGCGCGTTGGCTATGGCGCGCCAGTCGGCCCCTGAGATGGCGAAGGCGGTGGGCCGCCCGGTCGTGCCGCTGGTGCCGTGGATGTGGAAGACGTCGTTTTCGTCCACGCAGAGGTAATCGCCAAAGGGCGGATGGCGTTCCTGGGCCTCGCGCAGGTCCTTTTTGGTGAGGACCGGGACCTTCTCCTCGAAGTCTTCGAGCGACTTGAGCTGCCCCGGGTGAAAACCGGCCTCATCCCATTTGTGGCGGTAAAGGGGTGCATGCTCGTAGGCATAGGCGCAGACCTGCTGGAGGCGCTCCAGGATGGCCTTCTCCCGGTCTCCCGCCGGCATCGTCTCCCGCCGGGGGAACCAGTAGCGGCCCTCCGGAGCCGGGAGAAAGTTCTCGTCGTAAGCGGGTGGGAATGACCAGGACTCCATGTATGCCGGATCAGCGCGCGCCGCGCTCCTCCACGAGACAGGTCAGTGTATCGATAATCAATTGCGGTGGCGTATCCTGCAGCAATACCTCGCTTACTCCCATTTTCTTGAGATTGACCACATCTTCGTCCGGCATGACACCGCCGGCCACGACGATCATGTCATCAGCGCCGTTGGTTCGAAGCAGGTCGAATATCTTGGGGAACACCGTCATCTGCACTCCGGACAAGAGGCTTACGCCCAGCACGTCAACGTCTTCCTGTACGGCGGCGGTCACCACCTCTTCCGGTGAGCGGTGAAGGCCAGTGTAAATCACGTCCATACCGGCGTCCCGCAGGGCGCGGGCGACGATCTTGACGCCTCGGTCGTGACCGTCGAGACCCACCTTCGCCAGCAGGACGCGAATTGGCTGACTCATGAGGCGTTCCTCACCAAGTTCTGATTTGTATACGAAAAACAGCATACAACCTGCAAAATAAGCACCATGCTGTCAAGGGGATACAATACCGACCCGCAGGAAAGAACGATCTCGCAGACGCTATTGCTCACCCGGAAACACTCGTCCTGAAGTGACAAAAATAATTGCGAACGGCCTGGAAAGAACTGATGTGGGCTTTTTGCAATTATTTTTCATTCGGCTACAGTGGTGAGTCACGCATACCAGCCGATGGCTAAAAGGAGTCCGAGATGAACGCTTCTGCGAAGGATGGTCGGAAATGCCTGGAGTGGGCGGATTTTCCGGAGGGCTTCACTCCCTTCTTCCTCGACCCGACGGGGGTGCAGCTCGATACGAAGGAACTCTCTCCGGGGGTGTACGCGCTTCTTTCCTCCGTCCCCAACGTGGACAACGCCGGTTTCATCGTGGGCGACAGGGACGTGCTGGTGGTCGACGCCCACATCAACCCGGCCATGGCGCGCCAGATTCAGGAGCGGGTGCGCGAGGTGACCGACAAGCCCATGCGCTACCTCGTCAACTCCAACTACCACGGGGACCACACCTTCGGGAACTGCGCGTTCCCGGCGGAGACGCTGATCATCCAGCACCGCATGACGGCGGCGCTCGTCCCCTACCATGAGGAAGAGAGACGCTTTATGCTGCCCTGCGTGGGGAACGACCCGAAGATTCTCGAGGAGGTGGAGCTGCGCCGCCCCGACGTCGTCTTCGACGACTTCATGCAAATCGACCTGGGGGGGATGGTGGTGGAGCTGCACTATTTCGGCCCGGCGAACACCCCCGGCGACACCATCACCTACGTCCCCGAGGCGAAGGTCGCCTGGACGGGCAACATGACGGGCGGAAACCTCATCGTTCCCTTGGAGAGCGACGCGCCGACCTACATGAACTCGATCGCGCGCCTCGCCCAGGCGCTCGAGGTCGAAACGCTCATTCCCGCCCACAACCCGATGTCGGGGCCGGAACTCCTGGGCGGATACATGCAGTACCTGAGCGACGTGACCCAGGCCGTGCGGGGGGCGCACAGCGCCGGATGGACGCTCACCGAGGCGATGGAGCGAATCACGCTCGACCTCGACAGGCCCTACGCCCCGCCCGCGGATCACCCGCGGTTCGACTTCTTCGGGGACCTTCACAGCTACGCCGTCATGAAGACCTACCAGTCCCTCGCGGGGTGACGGCGCCAGAGCGTGGAACTTTTAAGCCTGCAACATCCAGTTCGCCTAGCGGCTTGGAAAGAACGCTGGGATGAGCGCTTTGGATTGCTTTTTTGTTTAGTGTTTGTAATCCCTCCCCGCACGATTAAATGCGTCCGGATTTTGCGCGTAGACACTTGCATACTCATCTGATACATTGAAAACATCAATTGCCTTCAAATCATTCATGCCATCATATAGAAAGACAGAGGTTTTATACGCGCTAGTCAATCTCTTTTATAAGGAGGTTCAAGATGCGCTACACAATCTCTATCAGGCGTCGGTTTCAAATTTCCGCAACAGTTCTTGCGTTCGCTCTGGCAGCCATGGTCGTCGCGCCCTTCGGCGGGCACGCCGAGGCGGCGAAAGTATTGCGGCTGGGCGTGCTCGGTCCTCTCACCGGCGATCTTGCGTTCGGTGGCCAGTTCCAGCTCAAGGGGGCCCAACTGAAGGCCGAAGAGTTGAACAAGATGCAGGACAAGGTCAAGATCGAGATCATCGCCGAGGATGACGAATCCAAATGTGACGTCTCGGTATCGGCTGCACGCAAGCTCATCACGCGTGACAAGGTTCATGCACTCCTCGGAGCATGGCAAAGCACCTGTACGCTCGCTATCGTTCCGATCACCGCAGCGGCGAAAATTCCGCAATACACAACGAGTGTTGCGGGGCCGATTACCCAGCAGGGTTCCAAGTGGATCTTCCGGGTTGCTATTCCGACCAAGGGCCTGAACATCGCAACCGTCAATTACGCCGTGAAGAATCTTGGTCTGAAAAAGATCGCCATCCTCTCGTCCAATGAGGAGGTCGGAAAATCCTTTTCCGCCAGTACCGTCGCTGTATTGAAGACGCTCGGGCTTAAGCCCGCGGCGAAAGAGGAATACGCGCGTGGCGACAAGGACTTCACGGGCCAACTCGGCCGCATCAAGGCCTCGGGCGCGGATGCGGTCATCATGGCGACGGGATTCCAGGAGCAGGCCATCATTGCCCGCCAGGTGAAAGAACTCGGCATGAAGGTCCGGCTCCTCGGTGGCGACACCATCGGCGGGAATCCGAAGTTCGTGGAACTCGGCGGCAAGCACGTAGAGGGAATGGTGTTCGCCACGACCTTCATCCCCGTGAGCGCCGACAAGCGTCTGGCGCCCTTCATGAAGGCGTACATCGCGAAATTCAATGAGCGTCCCGACCCCTGGGCCGGCGAGTTCTATGATGCGGTGGGCATTGTTTTCGAGGCGGTCAAGGCCAACGGCTACGTCCCCGACAGCAAACAGATAGGCGCGTTTACGCGCAATCTCACTGACGCAAAAAACAGCTACAGCGGCATCCTGGGCAACGTCTATTTTGCCAAAAACGGAGACGGCGACTGGGCTCCGATCATCGGGGAAATTGTCGACAGCAAAAATGCCGATGGAGAGTTTTGGCGTTCTCTCGGTCGATAGCGTCTTCTTGAAGCTCACGGCAGTCCGGTTGAGTGCAACGGGACTGCCGTGAGTGGTTTTCGGGCCGGCGACTTGAGGATAGACGGCCTGATCGGCGGAAGATTAGCGCGAAGGCTGTCCATCACGGGGGGTGCGTTGCGTCCCAGAGGGCCGAGGTTCCGTGCCTGGCAAACTGTTCCCCAAAATTCTCCGCCTTGATTGATGAACTGCGGTGAGATTCGGCCGCAGCGAAGGCCCAGGAAAGCTGCGGCGGGGGCGAAACGACGCAAGAGGTGTCCGGATGACGGGAAAACCGGCCGAATGGGCTTCGTAACACGGCCGGATCACCGAAATCAAACCGCCGGATGCCCGCGGTGGAAACTCCATCCCGGCGGTAGTGAAATTCGGGTATGACAACCACGGAATGGAAGTTTACCCGGGCAATGCGGGTTCAATACGAACGACGCGGAACGGTGAAATGGGGATAGATTTACATATCGTCACGCAGCAGGTCGTCGGCGGGCTGGCGGTCGGCTGCGTTTACGCCCTGATCGCTCTTGGCTTCACGATGATGTTGCGGGCCACCGAACTCGTCAACTTCGCACAGGGCGAACTCGTGATGTCAGGCGCCTTCATCGGTTATACCCTCCTGGTGGCGACACCGCTGCCGTATCTGGCCGTATTCATCGTAGCGAGCATCTTGACGGGCATTCTGGGCATGCTGGTGGAACGCGTCGCCCTTCGCCCGATACGGCTGCGGCAATCGCCGCTCTTGAATCTGCTCATCGCGACAATCGGGATCGGGATATGCCTTCGGCTGGTTTCGCAGCTGATATGGGGCGCCGCGCCGCTGCGCTATCCGGTATCCGTCGGCCAAGTGGGCCATCTCGTCGTGGCCGGGCTGCCGATGAGCATTCAACATATCTGGATTATCGCCCTTGCCATCCTCTCGATGCTGGCCCTGCATTACTTCTTTGAGCGAACGCTTCCCGGCATCGCCTGGCGAGCGTCGGCATATGACTCGTATACGGCGGAAATTATGGGTGTAAGTTTCGATCGCGTCGTCACGATGACTTTCGGCATCAGTTCCATGTTGGCGGGCGCCGCCGGCGTCCTCATCGCGCCATTGTTCTTTGTCGCGCAGGAACTTTGGCTGCAGGGACCCCGGGCATTCGCCGGTGCGGCGCTGGGGCAGTTTCACATACTCGGTACGATGATCGGCGGCCCCATTCTGGGTCTGCTGGAGACTTTCGCCGCGGGTTACATTTCATCCGCCTACAAGAACGGGATTGCCTTCGGCATCACCATCATCGTGCTGATGCTTGTAGCGATCCCACGCATGCCGCGTGGCGGGAGCCTGGTATTCAGGTACGGACGGCAATCCATAGCAGAATTGTTCGAGTTGAACGACAGGCAGGCCACCCATCTCAGGTACGGCACGCTCGCCGCGCTCGGCGTCGTCGCCTTTGCGTTGCCGTTGCTCCTGGATACATATGAGACCTATCTCGTCACGCTCATCCTCATCTACGCCACGGGCGCCCTCGGATTGCAGCTCGTCATCGGATACGCCGGCGCCATCATCGTCGGTCATGCGGCGTTCCTGGGAATTGGCGCCTACACATCGGCGATCCTGACCGTTTACTTCGGCGTTCCATTCCTCCTCGCAATCATAGCGGCGGCGATCATCGCCGCAGTGTTCGGATTGCTGTTCGGGCCGATATTGAGGCTGCCGACTCATTTTTGCGCCATCGCGACCCTTGGTTTTGGCGAGATCATGCATCTCGTGTTCATCAACTGGAAGAAAGTAACGAACGGGATGTCGGGCATCAGCGGTATCCGAAAACCCTCCATCGGCGCCTATGTGTTCGAGGAAGGCGCGCCCTTCTATTTTCTGACGATAGCCGTCCTGGTGATCGTCTACGCCGCGCTGCAGCGACTGATAAGGTCACGTTATGGCCGCGGTTTGATTGCCGCCCGCGAGAACGAACTGGCTTCGATCTCCATGGGAGTGAATGTCGCCTGGTACCGGACGCTCTCTTTCTGTATCGCCGCCGGCTGCGCCGGGATTGCAGGTTCGCTGTACGCCCACTTCTTCTCCTATATCAGCCCGGATTCCTTCACGATCCTGCAGTCGATCGCATTCCTCACGATGGTCGTGATTGGCGGTCTCGGCAGCTTCGCCGGCGCCGTTATCGGGGCGTTCTTCGTCCTTGGCATCCCGGAAATGCTGCGTGCGCTTGCGGAGTATCGGATACTGATCTTCGGGCTGCTTCTGATCACGTTCATGGTGTTCCTGCCGGGGGGACTGGCGGACCTCGTCCACCGTTTGCTGTCTGCTTTCAGGCGGAAGGAAGGAACCCCCGAGCTCTCGGCCGCCGGCCCGGAGACAAACGAAATCCTGGCCGCCAATCCGGTGAAAGACAATGTCAATCCTTAAGGTGGATGATCTGACCGTGAATTATGGAGCGCTTCGGGCTCTCTCGGGCGTATCGCTTGAGATTGGCGCTAGTGAGATACATGGGCTGATTGGTCCGAACGGATCGGGGAAGACGACGCTTTGCAACGCGATTACGGGGTTTCTGCGCCAAAAATCTGGAGAGGTCGTCTTTAACGGCCAGAATATCAGCTCGACCAAGGCATACAACATGGCCGGCCTGGGTATTTCGCGCACCTTTCAGGACCTTCAGGTGTTTTCGGAGATGACGGGGCTGGAGAACGTGATGGTCGGTTATCACGGCAAGAGCCGAAGCGGTGTTATCGGCGGGGTCTTTCGCCCGCCACGGGTCGTGCGGGAAGATTCGGAGATCAGGGACAAGGCGTATGAGGCGCTTGAATCCGTGCGGCTCGCTCATCTTGCCAATCGGCCGGCCAACCGGATGTCGTTCGGACAACAACGCATGCTGGAACTCGCGCGCGCGCTGGTTTCCGATCCGCTGCTGGTCCTTTTGGACGAGCCGGCCGCGGGACTGAGTCCGGTGATGTACGAGCGGCTCACCGAAATCCTGGACAATCTGCGAGCTCGCGGGAAGACGAGCATATTGCTGATCGAGCACGTCATCCGCCTGGTGATGAGCATTTCCGACCGGATTACGGTTCTCGATCACGGCGAGAAGATCGCCGAGGGAACGCCCGAGGTCGTTCGCAGGGATCCGAATGTGATCGAGGCCTACCTGGGCAAGGCGATGAAATATGTTGACACTTGAGAACATATGGGCCTCGTATGGTCCCGTACAGGTTCTGAGCGGGGTTTCGCTCGACGTTCCCGCCGGCAAGGTCATTACCCTGCTAGGCGGCAACGGTTCGGGAAAATCGACGACGCTGAAAACGATCGTCGGCGCCGTGAAGGCGAGCGCCGGCAGCATCCGGTTCGAGGATAGGGAAATCTGCGGTAAGGAGCCCCGTGAAATCATTCCCATGGGCATTTCCCTGGTGCCGCAGGGTCGCCGCATCTTCGCGCCACTGACAGTGATGGAGAACCTGAGGCTCGGCGCTTACGCCCGGCGCCGCCAGGAGAAATCGAAGGACGATTTCGAGTCAATCTACGAACGATTTCCGGAGGTTCGCCAATGGCTGAGGCGCAAGGGCAATGCGCTCAGCGTCGGACAACAACAGATCGTCGCATTCGGGCGCGGCCTGATTTCGCGGCCCAAGCTTCTGTTGCTCGATGAACCTTCGTCGGGACTCGCGCCGATTCTCGTCGAGCGCCTGGGCGAAATCATCATGAAACTGAAGGAGGCCGGAATGACGATCCTTCTGGTCGAGCAAAATGTCCACCTGGCGCTCTCGGTCGCCGACTTCGGGTACATATTGCGCGACGGCAAGATCTCCATGTCCGGGCCCACAGCCAGCCTTGTCGGGGACGGTGACCTGATACGCCACTATCTAGGGGGTTAATTTTTGCAACCGCGTGACAACCGGTCATCACGAGTTTCATAACAGGAGAAACCGAATATGCCCAGAACAATACAAGACCCGAGACTGCCTCCGCCCTCAGGACCTTACTGTTACGCTTTCCGGGCGGGAGGTTACATCTTTCTTGGCGGGATGCCGGGCATCACGACCGAGGCGTTGGTGGTCGATGGCATCCCGAATGGCCGAATGGCCGGAGAAACCCCCGGCCGGGCCGACATGGAAGCCCAGACGCGCCAGGCCATCGAGTCTCTGAAACTCGCCGTCGAGATCGCCGGTGGCAAGTGGCGTGACGTTCTTCGTCTGAACCTGTTCCTGGACGGATGGAGAGAGATCGGGCCATTTCTCAAAGCGTACGAGGAGCACCGCGCCCCGGCGGAACCGGCTGACACGCTC
Organism: Nitrospinota bacterium; assembly: GCA_026706735.1. GTDB lineage: Bacteria > UBA8248 > UBA8248 > UBA8248 > UBA8248 > Bin107. The sequence goes on from JAPOYD010000109.1 coordinate 20,613, forward strand.
ACCGGCTACGGTCTCTATATGCCGTCGATGATCATGGAAATCGAAGGCTTTGCCGGCGCCGCAGAAACCACACCACTCCGGTCGGCCGGGAAGCAGGCGCATGAATATGCGCCGTCCTATGCCGGCAGAAGGATGGGCGACCTGTTGTGTCTGAGCGCGCGGTTGCCGTTCGACGCACGGGGCGAGGTCGTCTCGCCGGGCAATGCCAGGGCGCAGACCGAGACAATCCTCGAGGGTATTGGAGACATATTGACTGAAAACGGCGGATCCCTCAGGGACGTCATCCGCCTGCGGGTGTTCGTCCGTGACATGAGAGACGCCGAGGCGGTCGAAGCGGGGGTCAACGACGCATTTGCGGAACCAGGACCGGTCACCACGATCGTGACGGCGCCTTTGCCGATTCTCGAAGCCGACGTGAAGATAGAGGCGACTGCATACCTTGGCGAGAAGGAGTATCGGACGGGGCCCGGAAACGCCCGAGGCGTTCTGGCCGGTGAGATGATGATTTCCAACGGAATCCTCAGCGTGGATGACGAAGGCTGCGTGCGCGACCCCGGCGACATCCAGAAGCAGACGCGAAACGTCCTTGCCAATGTGGAACAACTTCTGAAGGAGTTCGACATGGAGGTGTTAGACGTCGCGCAATCGCAGGTATCTCTGACCGATTTCCGCGACTATGACGCCTACAACGCCCTGTACAGGAACTTCTTCGCCTTTCCGTTCCCCGCCAGGAACTCGGTCGAAACCGGGTTGGGGAAAATTTCGCACTACGGCTTGAAGTACCAGATCGAGGTTACGGCGATCCGCAATGCCGCGACAGAGGGTCTGGTCGTGACGGCAGAGGACAGTTACTACTTCCGGCGCATCGAATTGGAGGGGAAAGCGTAAACCGCCGGTCAAATTCTAATAGGCAAGAAACTTGTCCTTGGGTGAAACTATCGGCTGCAAATTTAATTTACACTGAAAATTTAACGAATAAAATTGTGAGAGCGCCAAGCGCCTATATAAATGCGCCAGGCTATTTCCGCAGGTCAAGAAACTCATGTAGTTTATTGAATTAATTTCGAATATTCATATTTTCAAAATTTTTATTGAAATTCTCTTTCTGCGATATGTAAATAAAACGCGAGCGTACCAATTCAAGTCCCTCCAAATCCCGGCGGGTTCTTGCCGGATTATCGTGCTGACTTCTTCGCGGATCCGACTCGCGCCTATGGCGGATTTTTTTGTCTTTTGGTATTTCTCCAATCCGACGAACTCCCGGAAACATCCGGGAAACAATCCCGAAACTCCGAATTAACGATCACGAAATCCACAAGACACTTATTGCCCGTACCCTGATGAATGCAGCAATGGGGCGGCAGCGTTCATTCGGCTCGAATCTTCATGCGCATGGGTCACTATTTTCCCCAGAGCCCGCAACGCCGGGTGCAACGAAGGAGATGAACAATGAACAGGGACGTATCGGATAACAAACAGTTCAAACGCCGCGATTTTCTGAAAATCGGAGCAGGCGCCGCCGCCGGGGCGGGACTGTTGCCGCTTCTCAAGTACCTGCCCGCCGAGGCCGCTGCCGGCCGCGACACCCTCGTGGTCGTGATCGGTAACGGCCCCAACAGCATGGACATCCACAGGAAGGGAACCAACCGGCCGAGCTATCAGGTCGCCGTCAACATCTATGATCGCCTCGTCACTTATGGGCGCAAGAAGCTGCCAGACGGCAACGTCATGTACGACTACCGGAAGATAGAACCCGAGTTGGCCGAATCCTGGAGTTTCGCGCCCGACGGTATGTCCGTCACCTTCAAGATTCGCAAAGACGCCAGGTTCCACGACGGGAAACCCGTCACCGCCCATGACGTGAAATGGTCTTTTGACCGCGCGGTTTCGCTCGGCGGTTTTCCGGCCGTGCAGATGAAGGCGGGTTCGCTCATCAAACCCGAGCAGTTCGTCGCATTGGATAAGTACACATTCAAAATCAATTTTATCCGCAAGAGCAAGCTCACGCTGCCCGACCTGGGCGTTCCCGTACCTCTCATCATCAATTCGGTGGCCGCCAAGGCCAAAGCCACGAAGAGCGACCCGTGGGCGACCGAGTATTTGCACAAGAATCCGCAAGGGGGCGGGGCCTTCAAACTGGGGCGTTGGAAGCCCGGCCAGCAGACCGTTTACATTCGCAACGATGAGTGGAAGTCGGGTCCCCTGCCCGGCGTGAAGCGGGTGATCGTCCGCGAGGTGGCGTCCGCCTCCACACGCCGCGCCCTCCTGCTTCGGGGAGACGCCGATGTCTCTCTCGATCTCCCGCCGAAAGACACCAAAGAACTCACGAGCAACAAGAAGCTCAAGATCGCCGGGGTTCCCATCGAGAACTGCATCCACGCCGTCGGGCTGAACCTGAACTTCAAGCCCTTCGCCGACGTGCGGGTCCGCCAGGCGATGGCCTACGCCATGCCGTATGAGAAGATATTCAAGGCGGCGGCCTATGAGCGCGGCCTGCCGCTGTGGGGAGCGAAATCCGCTGATCCCGCCGGCACGCTTTGGCCCCAGCCGTTTCCCTACGACACCGACACGGACAAGGCGAAGGGTCTGCTCAAGGAGGCCGGCTACGCGAAGGGCTTCAAGGTCACGCTATCGTTCAACCTGGGGCTCGCCTACTGGACGGAGCCTACGGCGCTCCTCATCCAGGAGGGGCTCGGGAAGGTGGGGATTGAAGCGAAGCTCGATAAGATCCCCGGCTCGGGCTGGAGGACGAAGGCGCTCGTGGAGAAGAAACTCCCGATGCATCTCAAGAACTTCGGGGGCTGGCTGAACTATCCCGAGTATTATTTCTTCTGGGCCTACCAGCCCAAGCGCCTGTTCAATTCGATGAACTACGACAACCCTAAGCTGAACAAGCTGGTCGACGAGACCCTGCACATGCCGGTGGGCAGCCCCGGCTACGCAGACAACGTCAAGGCGTTCATCAAAATCGCCTTTGAAGACGTTCCCCTCATCCCGCTCTGGCAGCCCTATCTCGACGTAGCGATGCAAAAGGACGTAGCGGGTTATGAATACTGGTTCCACCGTCAACTCGACGTGAGACCGTTCAAGAAATTGCCGAAAAAGGCCTGAAGCCGGTACGCAACAAAGCAGCGCGTCCTTTGAAGGGGGGGGACGATGTGATGAAAAGCGATTCCCTATTCCTGATCGGTCGGCGTCTCCTGCAGGCGGCGCCGGTCGTGATGGGAATCATCGTAGTGACATTCATTCTGACGCGGGCCTTACCGGGCGATCCGGCGGTATTCTTCGCCGGGCCTGCGGCGGATGAGAAATCCATCGCCGAGATACGCGCCTCGCTGGGGCTCGACAAGAGCTGGCCCGAACAATTCTGGGTCTACCTTCAGAATCTCTCACGCGGAGACTTGGGCAAATCAATCAGTACGGGCCAGCCCGTCATGGAAGAACTCGCCACGCGGCTTCCAGCTTCGCTCGAGCTCACGCTCATGGGCCTGTTTCTCGCCGTCGCCATCGCCATCCCTCTGGGAATGCTGGCGGCCACGCGGCCCAACTCACTCGTCGATCACCTCTGCCGCCTCGTTGTGACTATCGGAGTTTCGCTGCCTACCTTCTTCACCGGGTTGTTCCTCGTCTATATCTTCTATTTTCTGCTGGGACTCTCGCCCGCTCCCCTCGGACGCTTGAGCATCATCCACATCGCTCCTGATCACGTCACGGGTTTCTACCTGATCGACAGCCTCATCGCGGGTGACTTCGAGGTCTTTCGCGCAGCACTTTACCAAATGATTCTCCCCGCCTCGACACTGGCGATTTTCGCCCTGGCCCCGCTCGCGCGGATGACGAGAGCCGCGATGCTGGGGGTTCTCTCGAGCGACTTCGTTCGCACGGCGCGGGCGAGCGGCTTATCGCGCAAGACCATACTGTGGGTCTATGCTTTTCAAAACGCCATTCTCCCCGTCCTCACCACGCTCGGCATGGTGTTCTCTTTCTTGCTTGGAGCGAACGTTCTGGTGGAGAAGGTCTTCGCCTGGCCGGGCATCGGCTCGTTCGCCATCGAGGCGCTCATCGCCTCGGACTACGCCGCCGTGCAGGGCTTTGTTCTGGCCATGGCTTTGATGTACGTGCTTCTGAACCTGGCGATCGACATCCTCTATACGGTGGTCGATCCGCGGATCGGGCTGGAAGGCTGAACGTGAGCGCCCATTTTCGGCACCTGCTCTACGTGATGAGGGAAAATCCCGTCACGTTTTTTTCTTTCGTTCTTTTCTTCTTGTTGATGGCTCTCGGTTTGTTCGGCCCCTGGCTCGCGCCCTATGACCCCCTCGCCAGCGACACGGCCAACGCCCTCAGGCCGCCCTCGTGGGCGCATCCGTTCGGCACCGACAATCTGGGGCGAGACGTTTTCAGTCGCGTGATCACGGCCACACGGCTCGACCTCGCGATATCCGTGGCGGCCGTTTCGCTCTCCTTCGTCGCAGGAAGCGCCGCCGGCGTTTGCGCGGGCTACTTCGGAGGGGTGACGGACAAGCTCATCGGGCGCCTCACCGACACCATCATGGCGTTTCCCCTTTTCGTGCTCGCCATGGGCATCGTATCGGCTTTGGGGAATACGATAGAGAACATCGTCTACACCACGGCCGTCATCAACTTCCCCTTCTATGCGCGCGTGGCGCGTGCAGAGGCGAATTCACGCCGTGAAGCGGGGTTCGTGGAGGCGGCGCGCCTTTCAGGAAATGGGCACGGACGGATTCTGTTATTCCACATGGGGCCCAACATCATGCCGCCGATGATGGTTCAGATATCGCTGAACATGGGCTACGCCATACTGAACGCGGCGGGGCTCTCCTTCATCGGCCTCGGCGTCCGGCCCCCGACGCCCGAGTGGGGGATCATGGTGGCCGAAGGAGCCAAGTTCATCGTCTCTGGCGAGTGGTGGCTGGCCATCTTTCCCGGAGCCGCCCTGATGCTCGCCGTCCTGTGCTTCAACCTTCTGGGCGACGGCCTTCGTGATCTGATCGACCCGAGAATGAGGACATGATGGAATCCCGGAATCCTCTTCTCGTCGTCGAGGAACTCTCGCTCGAATTTCGCACCCGCACCGGCGTCGTCAAGGCGCTCGAGAACGTAAGTTTCGAGATCGAAAAGGGACAGACGGTCGGCGTCGTCGGCGAGAGCGGTTCGGGAAAATCCGTGATGTCTTACGCCATCATGGGAATTTCCGATCCGGCGGCGAGAATCACCTCGGGCCGAATTGTCTTTGGCGGTATTTCTCTGTTCGAAAAATCCAGGCAACAACTACAGGAAATGCGGGGACGTGAGCTCTCCATGATCTTCCAAAGTCCGAGGACAGCGCTGAACCCCATTCGGACCATCGGAAGACAACTCGAGGACGTCATCTATCGTCACAGCAGCTTCCGCGGCCGGCAGATTCGCGAGCGCGCGCTCGAGCTGTTGAGCCGGGTCCACATCCCAGATCCCGAGAAGCGCTATCGCGCCTATCCGTTCGAACTCTCCGGCGGCATGTGCCAGCGCGTGATGATTGCGATTGCCATCTCCTCCAACCCCTGGCTCCTGATAGCGGACGAACCCGTAACGGGTCTGGACGTCACGACCCAGGCCGTGATCATGGACCTCATCAAGGACGCGGCGCGTGAGAGAAACATGGGAACGATTCTCATCACTCACGACCTCGGCCTCGCCGCCGAGTACTGCGACAGGATAATCGTCATGCATTCGGGGCACGTCGTCGAAGTGGCCGATACTGAACACTTGTTCATGCGTCCGCGACATCCCTACACGGCGAAACTCATCGGAGCCACGCCGAATGCGAGCAGAGACCTTGCCGAGCTTTCTGCGATTCCCGGCAACCTGCCGGATCTGCGTGCGGAACTCCCGGCTTGCCGCTATAGTGAGCGGTGCGAACACTTCGCCCAGGATTGCCTCGAGTCCCCGCTTCCCCGCCTGGAGACCGAAACAGGCCATCACGTCGCCTGCCGGTATCCTCTCTGATGGCTTTGCTCCAAATCGTCGACCTCTTGAAGAAGTTCCCGATCCACCCGAGTGGAGCGATGGAAAGGGTTTGGAATTCGCTGTGGGGCATGGGGGCCGACGAACGAGGCGAGGCGGGATATCTTCACGCCGTGGACGGCGTGACCTTCTCGATCGAAGCGGGAGAGAGCGTCGGCCTCGTCGGCGAGTCCGGCTGCGGGAAATCCACCCTTGCCCGCTTGATCGCCCGTCTGCAGGACCCGACATCGGGCGCTATCGCCTTCGAAGGCAGGAACATCGGGGGGGTGCCGGCGAGCCGTTTCATCCAGGGCGAGAAGCGCCGGAAAATCCAGATGGTTTTTCAGGACCCTACGGAAAGCCTGAATCCCGGATTCACCACTTTTCGGGTGGTTGCCGATCCGCTTTTGCGCCTGGGGGGGATGCGCAGCGGCCCTGAATTGAGAAAGCGCGTGGAGGAACTCTGCAACCTCGTGGGTCTCGCCCCCGAATTTCTGACCCGTTATCCGCATCAACTCTCAGGCGGTCAAAAGGCGAGGGTCGGAATCGCCCGCGCGATAGCGCTCGAACCCACACTCCTCATTCTGGATGAGCCCACCTCGGCCCTGGACGTTTCGGTTCAGGCGGTCATCCTGCATCTTCTCGAAGATCTGAAAAACCGCCTCGGGATGAGCTACCTGTTTGTCTCCCATGACCTGAACGTCGTCCGGCTGCTCTGCCAACGGGTTCTGGTGATGTATCTCGGCAAAATCGTGGAGGCCGGGCCCACCCGGGAAATTCTGCGTCACCCCCGCCATCCCTACACCCGGGCGCTCCTCTCCGCCATACCCGCTATCAACACGACCGAGCGCACCGAGCGGGTGCGATTGACCGGCGAGCCGATGAGTCCCATCGATCCTTCCAAGCATGTTTGCCGGTTTTATTCCCGCTGTCCCCGCAGGGAGGAGATGTGTCGACAGGAAATGCCTAGACTGACTCCATACCCCGGCGGAATCGAAACCGCCTGCCATTTTCCATTGGGAGAACAAGAAAATACTGAGACGCGAATGGCGGTTTCCTGAGGGGCGCCCCCTTTGCGCCTGCTCAGGGCCTCTTGGAGAAGAACTCGCGGTATTTTGGCGCCAGCGGTGCGTCGCGCCAGTCAAAGCCGGTGGCGTCGGCGGCTTGCTCCATCTCCCGCGCCGACCAGTCGTTCTCATCCGCCAGATGGTTCAGCGAGCAAATCCCGGCCCGCCCCGTGGCTTTTCAGTGAACGAACGTCGGGCCGTGGGCCCTGGCTTCAGAGAGCGCGCGGCTCACCTCGGCCAGCGAGGCGGGGCTGAACTCGACGGGTGAGACGGGGATGTTCACGTAGCGCATTCCCAGCGCTTCGGCTTCGGCCTTGGCTCGCTCGGGTGGGAGATCGCCCTGGTCTTCCTCGGGGAAGCGCGTGTTGATGATGGTCTTGACCCCTCTCTCGACGAGGGCCTGCAAATCCTTAGGCTCGGGCTGCGAGCCGAAGGCAATGTCTTCCGATGCGTTGAAATATTCCATGAAAAAACTCCATATATAAGTGTTAATCCGCCGTCACGCCCTCTATCTTGAAGGGCTCGCCGTTCACCTCCACGGTGGAATTGAGCGGTACGGGTTCTGTGATCAGGCCCTCGGCGAAGCAGCCGTTTTTGGCGTTCTTGATGAGGTGGGCGAGTTTGTCGGCCGGCTCGTCCGATTCGACTTTGAGGTGCGTGTCCACGCTCTCCCATTTGTTGAACACGGTGCCCTTGAGCACCGAGCCGCCCAGCAGCTTTCGGAACCGGACCGAGACGCTCGCTCCCTTGATTTCCATTTTCATCATGTGCGCGTACCGCGACACCTGGGTGAGCAGTCAGAATCCCGTCGCCATCGCGAGATAGGCCATCGGCGTGGGGTATTGGGCCGTGCCGCCGATTCCCGCGCCCTCGTCGCAGAATATCTCGAATTTTCCGGCGGTACCGCGTTTGAGTTGCAGGGAGCCCTCGTGCATCTCCGTGTGGACGGTGTTGTCGGTATAGAGTCCTCCGGCCGGGTGTTCGGGTTTGTCGATGACGCGCTCGCCCGGCACGGTGGAGGTGCTGTGACCATCAATGGGACCTTCTTGCATGGATTTCTCCTCATGAATGATATGGTTCGGATGATTGCGCTTGATAAAGTCAGGATACGACAAACACATCGCCAAGTATAGTTTCCAGAGCTTGGGACCTGTGAGTTTGATTGTGGAATCCCGCCAAGCCTGCTAAACAGGTGGTCACCCAATCCATGAATGGCCGGCGCGGCGAGGGGAGCGCGTCCAGCCGCGGCGTTCGGCCGGGAGGAAATACGGACATGTTCAATAAATTTCATCACATCGGCGTCGCGGTAAAGGACATGGACGCCGCCATCGCTTTGTATGAGAGCATGGGCGCGAAGCTGCTTGCTCGGGAGACTTCCGCCGACGGCGCGACCGATCTCGCCATGCTGGACTTGGGCGGAGACCTCATCGAGCCCATCTCGCCCATAAGGGAAGACTCGCCTCTCGCCAAGTTCATCGAGGAACGCGGTGAGGGTCTCCACCACGTCGCCTTCGACGTGAAGAACATCGACGGCGTGCTGGCCGACATGAAGGCGCAGGGTTTTGAACTCATTGACGAGAAATCCAGGCCCGGTTTCGGCGGACACCTCATCGCCTTCATCAAGCCCAAGAGCACGATGGGCACGCTCTGGGAACTTGTGGAGGACGTCTAAGTCCGTAGGGACAGGCCTGCGTGCCTGTCCTGCCCGGATCCGCCTTAAACAAGGACAACCACGGAGGGCAGGACAACCCCGAGGAGGGGTTATCCCTACAATTCCTCATTCATCGGCTGGAATTCTCCCCATAGGGTCTGCGCCTCAGTCGCCCCGAACGAGGCCTTCTCTCACTTTAGGCATCGTTTGCGCGATGTCCCTTATGGGGAGGCCGTGCGTCGGCGCGACGATTTTGACGTTCAACTCGACCATCAACTCTTCGAGTTTGTCGGCGTAGATGTTCATATCGGTGAAGGTGGTCCAGTACAGGGCGCGTTCTGCGAATACGCCCAAGGCGTCGACCAGATCGAGCGATGCGGCCTCTTCGGCGAACATCCCGCAATGTCCATCGGTATGGTAGTGGCTGTAGGCGAAGCCGTCTCCGGGAAACAGCACGCGTCCTTTCGTCTCGAACCCCCACAGAGAACTCCTCAGGTCCCTGATCACGGGCTCCACGGCCATGAACTTCGTATCGCCCAGGTCGATGGCGTCTCCCACCCGCATCTCCTTGAAGCGGCCTTCGTGTTGGGGAAACGCGAGATGGTAGTCGCACATGTCTCCGTGGATTGTGAGGTCGGGGTATCTGTCGAGCACGCGGCCCAGACCTCCCGAGTGGGGCGTTTCCTGATGGGTCAGGAACAGGTGTTTGAGCGGGCCTCCGCCTCCTGCGAGGATGTCTCTCATCTGGCGCTCGATGATGGGAAAATCCTTGGGATGTCCCGTCTCCACGAGCATGGAGGCTTCGGAGCCGATCACGAGGAAGGCCGCGTTGTAGGAGTGATAGATTTTGCCCTGTGAGTGCTGCACGAGGCAGTCGCCGAGCCAGAAGACGCCGGGCGAGACTTCTCGGGGCAGGGGATGGCTCATGCGCGCTATTATCTCTCTAAACCGAGCGCGACGTATTCTGGTTTGACGACGCTTTGGTCGAGACCCGCCAGAACCTCATCGAGAACGGCGAATTGCTGTTCTACCAGATCGCGCCCGCGTAGAATGGCGCCGTAGCCCGGAGCGATGGTCTCGATCTCGTTGCGCTCGAAGACGTCGGCGATCCCCTTGCGGATGGAGTCCGTCTTCGCGCCCTCAAGCCACCAGTAGCGCGTGTTCAGCAGGAACGAGCGAACGAAAGAAGTCGTCGTCACCCCGTCTTCGTTCAGCAGCCAGGGGCCTTCCGCCACATTCGCCCAAAGGTGGCTGAACATGTCCGAGGTGAACAGGGTGCGCGTGGCCGCATCGTAGATCCACCGTGTGCTGATAAGGCGGATTGGCGCGTTCATCACCTCGATATATCTATCGCCGATTTCGACGGGATGGAGCGGCTTGAGTACCGTGGTGGGGAGGATGGGATTGCCGCCCGCCGCGCCGCCTGGCTCGAGCGCTTCGAATTCGAGCCACTCGTTGATTTCAGGTACCGGGGCGAGGCATTCCACCACGTTGAAGCGTTTTGCGATCGCCATGGCGTTGCCCACCGACATGAACTCGTTGATGCGCAGGGGAAGCAGGTGCAGGGGTGTATCCGGCTCGATGAGGGATTCCAGCTGCGCCAGAATTTCGGCTCCATGAGCGGCGTAGCCCGTATCGAGCAGGAGCGCGCCCTCGTCTTCTTTCAGCAGATAGCAGTTCGAGACGCTGTGCCCGCGCGCACTGATGGGGTATGCGCTGATACGGCCGTCCAGCGCGAAGGTGTTGTGGAGGGCGTAGACCTTTCCCTCCGCGAGTTCGACGACTTTGGAATACGACATGCGTCCGGTGGCCTTTCTGGGTGCGGCGCTGAACAAAAGACTTGCGCCGAGAGAATTTGTGACTAGATGCTAAAAATCCATTGTAACCCCATTTTGTGCGAAATGGCGAGGCTCAAATCATTCCCTCCCTTTGCGCGTCATTTCCCCAGGGGCACCGTCTTCTCAAGGGAAATTCTCTCTAACGCCATGTTATTTGGATGGTTATCCGCCATGCGGTTTTCCGGCACCAAAATGGCGACATTCCCGCTTTCCAAAGGCTGGGGGACGGGGTAGGATTTCCTCAAGAGCCTGCGATGGATTCGGCCGGTTGGGTCTCGTGCGGCGGGAGCCCGCGAACCCCGTCAGGTCCGGAAGGAAGCAGCGGTAAGTGGATACTCCCGGGTGCCACGAGGGCGCCTGGCCGGTCGACTCCATTGCAGGGTCCGCGCGCCGCTAATGGAGTGTGGGACTCTTTTGTGGCGAAAATCCTTGGGGTAGATTCTTGATGGACTTCATCGGCAGCGCTCGAAAATGGCGTCCGCAGCGTTTCAAAGAACTCATCGGCCAGGAGCACATCCGGCGGACGCTCTCAAACGCCTTGGCTTCGGGGCGCATCGCGTCCGCTTATCTGTTCAGCGGAACGCGCGGGGTCGGCAAAACGACCACCGCGCGCATTCTCGCAAAAGCGCTCAATTGCGAGTCGGGAGATGGGCCTCTGCCCGAGCCGTGCAATGAGTGCTCATCGTGCGAGGAGATCACCAGAGGAAGCCACCCGGATATTCTGGAAATCGACGCCGCCACCTATACGGGTGTGGACAACGTGCGCGAGTTGCGCGAGGGCCTGCGCTACCAGCCCGCGCGCGGGCGCTACAAGACGGTAATTTTCGACGAAGTGCACATGCTCTCGAAAAGCTCATTCAACGCGCTCTTG
>JAPOYD010000059.1 GCA_026706735.1 Nitrospinota bacterium
TATAAATAGAAAAACCGAACACGAAAAAACGATAATTGAGGAACTGACAGATGCCGTAAAGTAATTTCTGTTAAACCAGTCCTGGAGTTACTGTCAAATTTTTTCATGCAGCTTGGTATTCCTCGATACTCATATGCGTATTAGTTTTCATTCGTACATCATAGATTCCGAAACAACGAGATAACGGATAATCGCAGTACACATAAACCACTTTAAGAAGGGGTCGAAAATGAACACACTACTTCGCCGTTTTCTCGTAGTCGGTCTCACTCTTTTCGTACTAGCGGCCTGGCAAATGGCCCTGCATGTCCCGGAGTCTTCGGGTGAAGAAAGAATCACAACGGAAAAAGAGTATCGGGCTAAAGTAGTAGGAATGCAGACTACCTCTGAAAGCGGGTATGCAACATCCCATGAAGACGGGAGCATAACAGGAAATTTCAACGGCCAGGACCTGACCGGCAACTGGACCTGGGAAGGGGAATATTACTGTAGAACCGTGATGCTCGGGGATAGGGACCTTGGTTATGACTGTCAGGTTGTCACCGTATCTGGTGACAAAGTGACCTTCATTCGGAATAAAGGAGAGGGGAAAAGGGCTAGCTACCGGATCGAAGGGCCGGCTGAAAAGCAAATCACTTCTGAAAAAGAGTTCAGAGCGAAAGTGGTGGGGAAGAAGCTCATCACCGAACGAGGAGCTATAAAGATCCATAAAGACGGGAACATGACAGGAACTCTAGGCAATAGAGAAGTGAGCGGCGAATGGACTTGGGAAGAGGGATATTGGTGTAGATCCATAGCACTCGATGATAGGCAGTTTCCTGACGATTGCCAAATGGTCACCATTTTGGGAGACGAATTGACCTTCTATCGAAAAAAAGGATATGGAGACGGGTTTGTTTACCAGATAGAAGGGTCTAAATAATCGAGAGCATCGGCGCTTTGCCTGTTTCCTTAGTTCGTTATGCGTCCAAAAATAGTGCATGCGCCGGGACCGAAGACGGCGTTAATCTGGTATGTTCGAACGAGCCTTGCTGCGGCTTGTTGGTGTTTTCTTCCAGATGACAGAAGTCTTGACAGATCCGTACCCTCTCAATGACGACGCAAATTTTCCTGCCCGTATGCTAAACTCCCCCGAGTTGAACTAGTGGTTCGGCTAATGAGGCTGTCTGCGGCACTTTTAAGCGGGAATAGTTGCAAGAAGCAGCATTGGGTTTTGACGCGCCCCTTGGTGGCTGACTGAGTGTTTTGTACGAAATCACAAGCATATGCCAGTTTCGACTATTGTCAGACTAAACTTGGTCACTGAACCCTCGATGATCGGCCTTGACGCAACGCCTTCCCTCACATCCATATTCTGGACGCCGACATGCTAGAACTCATCTTCGTCGCGCTCTTCCTGGGATTTATTACCATTTTGTTCGTCAAGAGAACGAGCTCGAACATCGCCCTCGAAGAGGACGCGGAGAAGAACAAGGACGATTCAGAGATCAACTCCCTGCGCAAGCTCTCGCCGCAGGCGTTCGAGCGCATGCTCGTCGAGTTGCTCGAAGACATGAACATGCGCATCGTCGAGATTCACTGGGTCAACGAGGAGGAAATCGACATCCTCGCGCACAACCCCGCGCCCATCCTCGGAGGCGACTACATCATCCACGGCATACTGGTGCCCGAGGGCGACTTTGTGAACTCGATACGGGTCATCGGCCTCTCCGACACCGTGCGCGCCGAAAGGGCGCTCAAGGGAATCCTGATATCGACGGGGTACTTCACCGAAGAGGTACAGAAATACTCCGAAGGCGCTCCTATGGAGCTCATCAACGTCTCGAAACTACGCGAGATACTCCACGCCCACGACATGGCCTGGCCTGGTGCGGAGTGAGGCGGCGGTTAGGAGGATAACAGCCCGTGAAACCGAAAAAGAGACAAAGAACAACCGTTTTGCTCGCAGTTGCCGTGGCCGTCATCCTGACTGCCTCGTCGGCGCTGGCCGGCATTACCACCCGCACCGTGACCTTCAAGAACGAGGGCGCGGCGCTGTCCGGCACCCTCTATCTGCCGGCCGACCCACCCGGCGCGCGCTTGCCCGTTGTCATCGTCACGGGCGCCTGGACCAGCGTCCAAGAACAGATGCCCAGCGTCTATGCCCGCGCAATGGTCGAGCGTGGTTTCGCAGCCTTCACATTCGACTTCCGCGGCTGGGGCAAGTCGGGCGATCTGCCCGGCCAGGTCCGCTTCAAGGAAGACCCCAAGGCGAAGATTTCAGACATCCGCGCAGCCATTGCGTTCGTCTCCAGGCTGGCCGAGGTCGACGCCAAGCGAATCAACGGATTGGGGATTTGCGCCTCCTCCGGGTACATGGTCGATGCGGTTTCGGGCAATCCGCTGGTCAGCCGTGTTGGTTTGGTCGCTCCCTGGCTGCAAAATGACGAAATCGTCAAGGCCGTCTACGGCGGCGAAAAGGGCGTCAATGCTTTGGTCTCGGTCAGCCGGGCGGCCGCAGCCAAGGGCGGCGAGATCATTCCGGCGGCCGGTCCGAAGGGAGCCAAAGGCGTGCTCATGCCGATCGGCGGCTACTACCATGACCCGAACCGCGGCGCGATCCCCCAATACGACAACAAGTGGAACCAGGCGAGCTGGGAAGGCTGGCTGACGTATCACCCGGCGGAAAATCCCAGGCGTCTGAACAAGCCGTTGGCCATCGTCCATTCCGAGGCCGCCGCGATCCCGAACGGCGTCAAAACCTTCGTCAAAGGCCTTGTCGGCCAGGCAACGTTGAGATGGCTCGAGAACGTCACTCAGTTCGACTTCTATGACAATCCCGAGGATGTCCGGCGCGCCGCCGACGTCATGGCGGAGCATTTTCGCAAGAACTGACCCTGGCCTCGCCGGGATACGCCGGCGGCATTGAACCGGCTTTTCTCGAGACCTCATACACAACAGACTCATAAAAAATGGGAAAAAAGACGACGTCTACTACGAGACGATTCGACAAGCGCTTTGCTCATCCACTCGAACTCGGCCCAGGAAACAAAATCAACTCGGCAAGAGCCTTCACACCCCTATCCACGGGTCGATTAGGTCAACCCCCATGTCGGTGAAGTCCCGGACATTCCTCGTCGCCACCGCCATATCCTGCGAGCGTGCAATGGCCGCAATCTGGCAATCGGCCAGCGGGGCAGGACGCCCTGCGGCGCGGCGCACCGAAGCGACTTCCGCATAGGCGCGCGCCGCTTCGCTGTCGAACGGCAACACGCGGCCTCCGAAATCCTCGTGAAGCATGGCTTCGATCTCATAGGCAAGTCTTTCTCGTCGCCGGCCTGTCGGCATAACGGCAACGCCGTAGCGCAGTTCTGCTTCACCGACCGCCGAGAAAAACAGTTCCTCCACGGAGTGACCCGCAACCCAGGCTTCGACGGCGGGATCGGGTGAGGAGCGCATCAGTTCGGAAACGACGTTGGTGTCCAGCAGGATCATGCCTGTCGCCTCAATCGAACCGGGGCGGCTCGCGCGCCGGCTCACGCGGCGGCAACTCCAGATCTACGCCGCCCAAAGGCCCGAACCGGGCGCGGATGAGGCTTGCAAGGTTTCGTGAATCTGGTTTGCGCCCGACCGCCTCGCGCAGGATCACCCGCACTTCCTCCTCCATGGAACGGCCGTTCTCCGCCGCACGCACGCGGAGGCGGGTTTTCACGTCGTCATCGAGATTGCGAATCGTGATGCTCGCCATGGTCACACCCTCCTCTGCTTTATATTTTACACAACACAATGATTGCAATGCAATCAAACAAGAGGTTGCGCTACACACGGTGTCAATTCAGGACTCGTCACACCCTGAACAGCATTACCTACGGCTGCTGCCAAACACCTCCATGCAGAAAATCCCGAAACAAAAAAAAGCCGCTTCTATACGGAAGCGGCTTAACGAATTGTTTGAAGTTTCAAAAGGTTCTTGCGACTACAAACCTCACCTAGACCAGCAGATAAATCACCCCCGAGACGACGAGAAGGACCACTGCGGCCACCTTCACGCCGCAGGCGTCCCACCAAAGATGTTTACGCTGCCTGTCCTGAACCATCTTCTCCGCTCGGGTTAAGAAAACCTAGATGTTGAACCAGGGCGTGACGAGCACGTATTTGACGTTGAGCCCGATGCGCAGCGCCATTTTCGCCACTACCCCCATCATCGTCATGTTGAGCGACGCCTTGATGAGATATCGCACCAGGCCTACGTTCTTCATGCGCTCGCGCCGCCAGATATAATATGCCGGTATGGTGGCGTACCAGAGCAAAACGAGGGCCGTGCCGCACGCCGCCTGGCCCCAGTAGCTCCTGAAGCCGAGCATGTAGGGAAGGTCCACGTTCGTGAGCGCCACGACCTTGTGCGGGTCCCAGTATTCCCAGGGCATGAAGAAGTTCCACCCCGGTCCGCGCAGGAATGTTCCCTGCACCACCATCCACACCCACAGGACCAGAAATCCGAACAGGAAGGTGAAGATGGCGAATCTGCGCTCGTGGAAGGTGTAATAACCGTTCCCTTTGGGGTTCACGTCGATGAAGGGAATGGCCATCAGGCCCACGATGATGAGGGTGGGCAGCACGACGCCCGCTATCCACGGGTCGAAATAGACGAGCAGTTCCTGAAGGCCCAGAAAATACCAGGGCGCCTTGGAGGGGTTCGGCGTAACGGAAGGGTTCGCGGGCTCTTCGAGGGGCGCGTCGATCACGATGGACCACACTATCAGGAATATGGTGATGATGATCGCGCACATGAACTCCAGGCGCGTGAGGTAGGGCCACACGTGAACCTTGTCGTTCACCCGCTCCCAACTCGTCTTGGCCATCTCATCGGCAGAGCCGACTACCTTGTCTTCCTTCGCCAATGTTCTCGCCCTTCTTTTTTATGCCCCGAAACCTACAGGGGACCTGAGATGCCGCCGTCCTTCCGGATTCTCCAGAAATGCACCATCATCAGGATCGCCGCTATCAGCGGAACGACGATGCAGTGCAGCACGTAGAAGCGCAAAAGCGTGGGCGGACCGACAATGGTCCCGCCCAGAAGCGCCGAGCGCGCGTCGAAGCGCGGCGTGACGCCCACCATTTCGGCAAACGGTCCCTCGGACCCCAGCAAGGGCGTGGCCCGCGCCATGTTGGTTCCCACCGTCACCGCCCAGATGGCGAGTTGGTCCCAGGGGAGCAGATAGCCGGTGAAGCTGAGCAGCAACGTGAGCGTGAGCAGCAAGACCCCGATGACCCAGTTGAACTCGCGCGGCGGCTTGTAAGAGCCCGTCATGAAGACGCGCAGCATGTGCAGCCACACGGCGATGACCATCGCGTGCGCCGCCCAGCGGTGCATGTTGCGCATGAACATGCCGAAGGGGGCGTCGAACTCGAGGTACTTGATGTCGGCGTAGGCGTACTCGCCCACGGGCCGGTAGTAGAACATCAAGACCACGCCGGTGACGACGAGGTAGAGAAACAGCAGGAACGTCACCCCGCCCATGCACCACGTGAAGCGGATGCGGATGGCGTGCCGCCTGATTTTCGTGGGGTGCAGGTGCAGCCAGAGGTTGTCCACGACCATGAGAACGCGGTTTCTCGGCGTGTCCTCATACCCGTGGCGGAACATCGACCTCCACACCTGGGAGTCGAGCACACTGCGTTTCACCTGGTCCAGGTTCAAGCGTTCTTTCAAACTCGGCATCTAAAAACCCCCACGTACTCGCATCGAACGAACATGAAATCCTTTATCACGTAAAGAGGAAGGAACCCGGGTCGCTCCATTGCCCCTTCTCGTGGAGAAAAAGCTTGCCCTTGTCGATAATCAGCTGCCCATCCTCGGCCAGGCCGATCTTGAGTCTCTCGAGCGGCCTCGGGGCCGGTCCCTCGAAGTTGATGCCGGACCTCCGGAATCCGCTCCCGTGGCACGGGCATTTGAACTTGTCCTCCGAGGCCAGGTATTTCGGCGTGCATCCCAGATGGGTGCATATCGCGCTCAGGGCGTAGAACCCGTCCTGCTCGCGGATGATCCAGACGCGCTCGCTGTTCACGTAGCGGGTATCCACCACGCCCACGGCGTAGTCCCCCGGATTCCCCGCCTTGAACTCTGTGGGCGGTTCGAACAGAACGCGCGGGAACATGAACCGCAGGAATCCGATCAGCGAGACGTTGATGGCGCCCAGGACGCCGAGCCACCCCGTGTAGTTCATGAACCGCCTGCGGTCGATGAACGGCCTTTTCTCCTTGGCCTCCTCCTCGTAATCGGCAGGCAGCTTCACGGGAGGGGCCTTCAACCGAGTGTTCACCATGACTCTGCACTCCTGTTCAGCGGCTCGAAACACCTCTCGACTTCGCGCATCCGAAAGCCTGCTTCCTGCCAAGCGTCGCACGGATGCATTATCCCCGATCACGACGGATAATGAAACCGATTCGCTTGGTTTCGCCACGGGCGGCGCATGGCCTCGCCGGACGCCGAGACCACAGGGATATCAGCTATCGCCAAGGTTCTTATTACGGACGAAACCGCCTCGTGTCAAGGGCGAAAACGGGTTTCTCGTAGGATGGGAAGAATTTCGCAAGCTTGTGGGCGGCTTTCTTCTGGAATACGATACGGTATGAAGGAGGAGCTATGAAGCTGCACTATTATCCTGAGACCGACAGTCTCTATATCGAGCTCAAAACCGGATCGGGCGCGGAGACGCGCGAGGTTTCGGACGGACTGAACGTCGACCTCGACGCCGAAGGTGGCGTGATCGGTTTCGACATTGGCAATGCGTCGCGGCGTCTTGATCTCTCTACACTGGAGACCGAAGCCCTGCCTCTCCGCTCACTCAGAGCCGGATGAGATATGGCGATGAAGCGGGATGAAGTCCTGAAAATTCTCCGGGCGCACAAAGGAATCCTCGCTGAGCGCTTCGGCGTCGCCGAACTCGCCATTTTCGGCTCCTTCGCGCGCGACGAAGCCGGGGAGGACAGCGACCTCGACGTCCTCGTGCGTTTCAAGGGACGCTCGACGTCGAAGGGATATTTCGGCGCGCAGTTCTACATCGAGGATCTGCTGGGCCGCGAGGTAGAGCTAGTGACCGACAAGGCGCTTCGGGAGGAACTCCGCCCCTACATCGAGAAGGAGCTCATTCGTGTCTGAATACGGACACGAAGAGCGGGCGTGGCACTTTTATGTAGATGACATGATCGAGTTTTGCGAAAAGGCTCTCTCCTATACGGATGGGCTGGATCAGGCCGCATTCGTCGCCGACAAGCTCGTCTATGACGCCACTCTGCGCAACCTCGAACTCATCGGCGAGGCGGCTACAAACGTCCCGGAGGAAGTGTGCAAAGCGCATCCAGAGATTCCCTGGCGCCAGGTGATCGGAACGCGCAACCGCCTGGCTCATGGCTATCTCGCAATTGACGATGACACGATTTGGGACATCATTCAGATCGATGTCCCCGAACTCCTGCCGAAGCTGCGAGACTTGTAGGACTCAACTGGCGAGAACCCATCCTAAACAGCGGTTCGCTTCCGTAGGGACAGGTCGCGACCTGTCCCTACAATGCAATCTAGCATCCACCGAAAGGTTCTCGTTGATCATTCCGATATTCGCCGTTCTGATAGCTATCTAAGTTGTCGGGGCGGTTCGCGAACCGCCCCGACAAAAACCTGCATTAATCGAAACGAGGTGTACTGAAGAATCTCTCCCCCGCTACAAACCCGCGCGATTGTTCTCCTTCACCGCCCTGTTCACTACGTTAACGGGCCATTCGCCCGATAACACGCGCCGCACCTCGCCCGGCGCGCCCTGCTGGAGGCCCACCATGGACTCCTCGCTGTACCAGGCCGCGTGGGGGTTGATGATGACGTTCTCGCGCCCCCTCAAGGGGTGCGGGTCGGGCAGGGGCTCGGGGTCGGTCGTATCCAGGGCGCAGCCGGCAATCTCGCCCGCATCGAGTGCGCGAACGAGCGCTTCGGTGTCGATGATGGGCCCGCGCGAGCAGTTGACGATGAATGCGGTGTTCTTCATCTGCGCGAAGGCCTCGTCGTTCATCATCCCGCGCGTCTGGGGGATGAGCGGCGGGTGGATGGAGACGAAATCGGACTCAGCGAACATATCGGCCAACTCCGTCATCTTCTCGCCCGGCGCATCGAACTGGCCCTGCTCCACGAAGGGGTCATTGAACAGCACCCGCATCCCGAACGAGGCGGCGCGGACGGCCACCATCCGGGCGATGTTCCCGAAACCCACGAGCCCCAGCGTGGCGCCGACGAGGCGGAACATCGGCTTGCCCGGCGGCACCGCCCATTCGCCCGCGCGCACCCGGCGGTCGTAGAAAGCCACCTTCCTCGCCGATGCGAGCAGGAGCGCCATCGTGTGCTCGGCGACCTCCTCGATGCAGTAGGTGGGGTTGTTCGTGACGATGATGCCCGCCTCGGTGGCGGCGTCCAGGTCGATGGTGTCCACGCCGATGCCGTAGCGCGCGATGATCTTGCAGTTCGGCATCCCCGCCATGTCCTCTTTGGTGATGGGGCCGGCATAGGTGTTCAAGATCGCTTCGCAATCGGCGGCTTCTCCGAGAAAATCCGCCGGCGTTTTCGTCTGCATGGCGACGATATCGGCCAGATCTCCCAAAATCTCGTTCTCCACGTCCAGGGACTCCCAGACGTAATCGGTCAGGACGACTTTCGCCTTGTCCGGCATGTTGTTCCCCTTTTGTTGGCATTCATAATCTACGGAAAATTTTGTGGGGCGATGCTATCCCACGGGCATACGGGAATCAAGGCTTTGGGGCGCATTCCTTGACCCGTGCAAAACGCTGTAATAGCCTTTTTCCTGGTTTCTCGTTCCCGGATAAGGCAGAGAACACATGGCCGACATCGAATCGTTCAGGCTCAGCCCCGAAGACTGCCTCCTGCTCATCGTCGACGCGCAGGAGAGGCTCATGTCCGCCATGAGTGAGGACGTTCGCGCGCAAGTCGTTGAACGCATCCTGACGCTGGCGGAAGCGGCCTCTCGTCTTGATTTTCCCGTCCTCGTCACCGAGCAATATCCAAAGGGGCTCGGGCCTACGGTCGGCGAGGTGGCGGAAAAAGTGCCCGGCTTCTCTCCCATCGAGAAAATCGCGTTCAGCTGCTGCGCGGAGGAGACGTTCCTGCCGCGCCTGCACGAGACGGGCAGGACGAAGATACTGCTCACGGGTGCGGAGACCCACGTGTGCTGCTACCAGACGGCGCTCGACCTGCTGGAGAACGGCTTCATCGTCCACGCCGTGGCCGACGCCACCTGCTCGCGCTCGAAGCTGAACTGGCGGACGGGACTCTCGGCTCTCGAGCGCGCAGGCGCGATTCCCGCCACGACCGAGCAGGTTCTCTTCGATCTTCTCCGCGTTGCGGGCACCGAGGATTTCAAAATCCTCTCGAAACTGATACGTTAGACCCCACGCCCACCTTAAGTCAGTACGCCCCCAGGAAGGACCCGCCGGAAATGGCGTCTACACCCCGAAAGACAAGCGTCGGCGTCGTGTTCGGCGGCCGCTCGACCGAGCACGAGGTAAGCCGCAACTCGGGCCGGGCCATCATGGCCGAACTCGACGCCGGGAAATACGAGGTCCATCCCATACTCATCACGAAATCGGGCGGGTGGGTCGCCCTCCCCGACCCGGATGCGCCGCCCGAAGACGGGCGGGAAGTCCTCTTCTCGGGCACGCCGAACGAAGTGCCCCTCCGCTACGCCGGGGGCGGTGAACCTTTCCACATCGATGTCTTCTTCCCCATCATTCACGGCACGTTCGGGGAGGACGGCACCCTGCAGGGACTCTTCGAGCTGGCGGAGGTTCCGTTCGTGGGTTCGGGATGCGCGTCTTCGGCCGTCACGATGGACAAGACCGTGGCCAAGGCGGTGCTGCGCGCGGCGGGGCTGCCCGTACTGCCCGCGCTCACGCTGTTTCCGGAAACCTGGGGTGCAGACCGCGATGCCGTATTGGAGGAGGCGGCCTCCAAGATCGGCTATCCCCTGTTCGTGAAGCCATCCTCATCCGGCAGCAGCGTCGGCGTCCACCTGGTGGAGAGTCCCGATGATCTTTACGACGCGGTCGCCGACGCCTTCCGGTTCGACGCCAAGGTTTTGATTGAGGAGCACGCACAAGGCCGCGAACTGGAGTGTTCCGTGCTCGAAGGACCCTCGCCCGGAGAATTCCTCGCCAGCCCCCTCATGGAGATCAGGACGCATTCGGGCTGGTACGACTACGAGGCGAAATACGAGGAAGGCCGCGCCGAGTTGATCGTCCCGGCGCCGGTGGAGGAATCCCTCGCCGACCACGCCCGCCTCTACGCGCGGGGCGCGTTCCGCGCCCTGGGCTGCTCCGGACTCGCGCGCGTGGATTTCTTCTACCGCGAGAAGACGGGCGAGACCTACATCAACGAGGTGAACACCCTGCCCGGCTTCACGCAGTTGAGCGGGTATCCCAGGATGATCCAGGCGGCGGGCGTCTCCTATCCCGAAATGCTGGACCGGCTCATCTCTTGCGCGATGGCGCGCCACGAGAAACTAAGAAGCCGGGAATACGACAGAAACGCCTAGCGGACATGGCTTTACCCATCAGGTTTTGTCATGAGAGGTTTGCTGCACACCTTGCATAGTTCACCGTCAGGTAGTTTCTACTCATAGGTTGTCGTTACTTCACAAGGCGCGGGTGGGCGCAATGGTTTTGTAGGGACAGGCCTCCGTGCCTGTCCGAGGTCGCGACCTGTCCTTACAGTAGAATCTCAGCCGACCCGCAAGGGGTTGTCGAAAAAGTCTCATCAATCGGGTTTCGTCTGTAGGGGACGCATATATGCGTCCCATGGAGGGCGGCAAAAAAGGCCGGGCCGCATGTATGCGGCCCCTACACCCCCTTTTATCCGTCGAACTGAACCACGAAGCCGACATTCCGGAGCAGGTGAAACGCGGCCAACTACGGATTCAGGTAGCTAACAGGTTCGCCCCTTTGTAACGCCTTGTCGGATGGAAATCACTCCCCCCTTGAGGGTTGGGCTTCCCGAGGGGGAAAGCCCAACGAAGAGGCCAAGCGGTTTATACGAAGGCCGATTCGGTGGGGGGTCAATCGCGACTGATGAAGGAGCGATTGCATAAGCCATTGACGAGAAACACATCGGCTCGCAATTTCTCGCTCATCGCCCGAAATTGACCCCCTACCAACTCGCCTGCGGGCTTCGCCCTTGCCTCGTTGACTCCCCCTCAAGGGGGGAGTAATTCTTCTCTCTCCCCGGCAGGTAATATACGCCGAATCACGAAATCAGGACTTTTTCAACAACCCCTTGAGGAGAAAGACCTCGGACAGGCACAGAGGCCTGTCCCTACGCGAGAATCGCGTTTTTGCAGGGGCGGTGGGATGTGGTTTTTTCCGTCATTCCGGCGCATGCCGGAATGACGATCAAAGGCCACGACCGAGAAGGGAGCAAGTGCGTCTGTTTACATCGGGCAGCCCCTCCTTTCTCAGTCGGGGTTGACCCCTTCCGCCAATTCCCACACCGGGTCTCTACGTCACGCTCGCAGGCAATCATCGAGAAATTCGAGCGCACGCTCCTCGGCCCAGAAGAGGGGCGAGCGGGGGTTCCCTCCCAGCACGAAACCCACATGCCCGCCATTTTTCACCAAATTGCCGCTCAACCACTCGGACTCCGCCACCTGTTCGTGGGGAAAAACATGGGGCGGAACGATGGGGTCGTCCTCCGCCGCGAGGATGAGCGTTTTTACCTGAATTTCAGACAGATAAGGCGAAGCGTCCGCCTTTTCGTAATAATCCAGCTCGTCCCTGAAGCCATACAGGGGCGCGATGACGAGGCGATCGAAATGGTGGAAGGTCCGCGTACGGCGCACCTCGTCGATGTCGATGAGGCCGGGGTGCATTTTCGAGAAACGCTCCGCTTTTTCCTTCACGCTGCTCAGCAGGTGCCATCTGTAAAAATAGCCCGGCAAGGAATCGAGAACCTTCGCGCACGCGGCGGGCTGCAGGCTCGGGGAAATGCAGGCGGCCCCGCGTATGCGGGGCGATACCCCCTCCCCGCATTCCCCGAGCCACTTGAGCAGGACGTTCCCCCCGAGGGAGAAACCCGCTAGCAGAAGCGGCCCGCTGAATCTCTCCAATATCCGCCCCGCCACGAAGCCCGGATCTCCCGTCTCCCCGCAATGGTAGAATTTGGGATTTCGGTTCGGCTCGCCGCTGCACGAGCGATAGTTCAAGGCCAGCGTCCTCCAGCCCCGCTTGCGCGCGCCGGCCGCCGCTCCGCGCACGTAATGAGAATCGGAAGAGCCCTCCAGCCCGTGGAGGACGAGCAGCGTCGGGGCTTCGCTTGATTCTGCGTCTAAAAAGTCGACGTCCAGAAAATCGCCGTCGGGCGTATCCCAGCGCTCCCGCCGCCAGGGGACGCGCGGACGCGTCCTCAAAAAATATCCCCATACGCTTTGGAGGTGACGCCCCCGGCAATACCAGGCCGAACGGAAAGGGGGGGTAAGCGAAGAAGCGTGCGCGTTCATGCCGGGCGTATGCGCAGGTGCTGCTCAGCCGTCCAGGCCGAAAAATGCTTTATAGATGCCCTCTCGATGCGTGGGCGCATCTCGCCCGTAGACTTTTTCGTATTTCTGGGCCAGAACCTGATACAGACCCAGCGAGTTGCAGAAAAATGCGTTCGATGAGCAAACCAGCCAGATTCGATACACCCGATAGGTGCGCTCGCCGACCAGTTCTTTTATTTTTTGCGCGTTTCGCTCGAATTTCTCATACCATTGCATACAAGTGCGCGCATAGTGGAGCCTCAGATTCTCCACGTCCAGAATCTCCCATCGCATACGCTCCATCACGTCCTGGATATGGGAGATGTTGTCCATCTCGCCGTTGGGAAAAACATTGCGGCGCAGAAAATCGAACTGGCTCGTATGTTTCCAGAATTTATTGGTCGTAATCCCGTGGTTCAGGAACAAGCCTCCGTCCCGCAGGCGCTTTCTGACCGAAGCGAAGTAACTCGGATAATTCGCGATGCCGACGTGCTCGATGATTCCGATGGCCGAAATCTTGTCGAAGTTCCTCTCTTCGGGGAAATCGCGGTAGTCCATGTGGTGGATCTCGCATCTGCCCTCGAGTCCCTCGCGGCGCGCCCAGTCCTGCCCCCATTTCGCCTGCTCGCGCGAGAGCGTCACCCCCGTTGCGTTCACGCCGTAGTGCTTCGCCGCCCATATCGCCAGCGAACCCCAACCGCAGCCGATGTCGAGATAATCCTCGCCGGGGGAGAGTCTCAGCTTTCTGCAGACGAGGTCCATCTTGTCGCGCTGGGCCTGGTCGAGACCGCCGTCGGGCTCGCGGTAATAGGCGCACGTATACAACATGTTCTCGCACAGGAAGTGCTGGTAGAACTCGTTGGATATGTCGTAGTGGTGTGAGATTGCCTCGGCATCGAACTCTTTTGTTCTCTCTTTAACCATAGCCGCCTCAATGTTGTTGTTTGTATCAGCCTATACCGAATGCGCCTTCCAGAACCAGCCGGCGTCTGAGCCAGGCGTTGCCGCAAATGAATTTCGCCACGCCGAACAGAACCCTATCGGGAACGCGATCTATCAGCCTGTCGAGCATCCCTTCCCCGCCGCCTCCGTATTTCTCATAGAGCGCCTCGCCGTATTCGACAAGCCCCTCTCCGGTCTCCAGATACGCGTGCGCGGCCTCAGCCGCCATTTTAGCACTATGGACGGCGGGGCCGATGCCCTCGCCGCTGAAATCCTTGGCGAGTCCTGCGGCGTCGCCGATCAAAGCGAACCCGTCCCCCGCCGGCTTGCGGACATATCTGCGATGGACCGAATAGGCGTGGCCGCGGAATTTCGTGAGTTCGAGCCTGGCGGGCAGCCTCCCCGTTTCGCGGAATTTTTCCAGCAGAATTTCGAGGCGCTCATGAACGCTCGGGCGCTTGCCGATGCAGCCCACGCCGATGTTCAGAAAATCTCCCTTTGTGAAATACCAGGCGTAGCCCTTGAAGTCGGGCTCGGCGAACAACTCGGGCAGACCGTAGTTGGGCGCCAGGGCGCGGAGTTTTTCAGCACCCACGTTCGTCTCGCTCTCCTGCGTCAGGACGACGGATTCCTTCGACGAGACGTCGCCGAAAGTTCTCGCGACGGGGCAGGTATGCCCTCCCGCGCCGATGACGACGGGAACTTCGATACTTTCACCACCTGTATCCACGCGCATACCACCCGCCGTCTTCTCCACGCCCCGGACGCGGACGCCCTCGCGCACCACAGCGCCCTCTTCCTGCGCGCGCCTGAGCAGGTAGGTGTCGAACTGGCTCCTGATGATCCCGTAGCTTGCGGGTTCGCTCCACCTCGTCTCGAGCAGCTTGTCGTCATAGCCCACGAACACGCTTTGAAACGGCTGTATGGTATGGGGGTATTCATCCGGCTTCAGCTGCAGGTCGGCCATCACCTGCTTCGTCACCCAGCCTGCGCAGAGTTTCACGCGGGGAAACGTCGCCGCATCGAGCACGAGGGTGCGGAGACCGCGCTTCGCCAACTCCCAGGCGGCCGTGCTCCCCCCCGGGCCTCCTCCGACGACGATGACGTCAGGCGCGCTCATTCGGACAGTTTCCATATACGCAGGGCGAACATGAACTTCTGCATCGTGGTCAACTCAATCTCGTCGAAGCTGTCGGCCACTTTCATGGCCTCGAACAAGTCCCCGTCGAGTTCGAGCTCCCCGTCGCAATACGCTTCGGCAAAAGCATCCGCCTGGGGATTCAGCAAAACGCGCTTGAACGAATCCAGCGATGTGAACGTCAAGGTGACGGGGAGCACCTCGCGGCCCACCGAGAAGACCGAGCCGTCCCACATGCGCAATTGGAGTCCATGCTCGATATCGCCGAAAATTTCCCGGAGAATCTCGGCGGCGCCGGACGCGGCGGAGCGGCTCTTTGCAGTAGATGTGTTCATGATGTCATCCTCCCATAGGGCGATAGGGGATGATTTGCTCGACTTGCTCTCTACACTGTAACTCGTCCATGGCCTCGTGAAGCGTCAGCAAGAAAAAGCCAAGATACCCTAACCTTCATACCTTTTGAATTAACGCTCATCGCGCAATCTGTCAACCCTTTTTTTTGAATGGGGGCAGGGCCTGCGCCCGAGCGCGCCTCTCCCGTGGCCGCCACTCCGGCGCATGACGGAATGACGCAAGCCGGACAGCCATTTGCAGGGGTCGTTTATCAGAACGGCCCGGCCGGATGATGAAACATGCAAAAATCCCCGGCCCTCAAGGGGGGATGACAGCAAACCGCGCAAGGCCGAATTTCAATTCTCTTGCAACATTCAGGCGTTGTCCTTATATTGAGATCAGGAGCAAGTTCACAAGAACATGCGACGCACTGCGATGAAGGCCGGGTTGACCGTCGCGCTCGCGGCTTCGACGCAGGGTGCTCGAAAATACCGGTAAGGAGGTCTCCCGAATGACGCGCAGATTCTTCTTACTGTCCATACTTCCCCTGCTCGTTCTCCTCCTCCCGAACGCCTCCCTGGCGAAGTACAAGGTCGCGCCTGTCTCAGGCGGCGGGACCATCACAGGCCGGGTGAGTTTCGAGGGCAAGCCTCCCGCCCCCGTCAAATACATCATCACCAAGGACCAGCATGCCTGCGGGGAGGGCCAGGTCACCCGCCAGGAGGTGGACGTGAAAGACGGCGCCCTCAGAGGCGTGATCGTCTATCTCCACAAAGTGAAAAAGGGCAAGGCGTACCCCAAGGAAATCCAGAGCGTCGTGGTGGACCAGAAGAAGTGCGCCTATCTCCCCTACCTGCAAGTCGTCGCCGAGGGGGGCAAGGTCACCATCCTGAACAGCGACGCCGCCCACCACAACATCCACACCTACGAGATCATCGGCCGGGCCAAGCGCTCCATGTGGAACATCTCCCAGCCCAAACAGCGGAAGAAAGTCGTCCGCAGGGCCAAGGTCCGGCGCAGCCCCATCGTCCGGATCGAGTGCGACGTGCACAACTGGATGAAGGGATTTCTCTTCGTGGCCAGGAATCCCTATTACGCGCTCGTGAACGGGGACGGTAGCTTCGAGATAACAGACGTGCCTCCGGGGAAATACTCCCTGAGGGCGTGGCACCCGGCCCTGGGGGTCAAGAAGAAAAAGACCAGCATTTCCGCCGGAGGAAAGAAGACGGCCGACTTCACGTTTTCTTCGAAATAAGGCCGAATTTTCAACACGAGGACGAGGACGACCCGGGAAATGAGAACCGACCCGCATGCAGCGCATGCAGAAAAAACATTCGGGAAGCGAACCATTCGATTCGCATCCGCGGGTTTCCCCGTCTTGTTTCGGATCGCTACCAAAGAACACGTCGAACATGGCCCGAAGGGGGGTGTGGAGGAAGCGCCTTGGCACGGGGGTAGAGGGAATGCCCCTCTCGACTGGAAAAGCAACCCCCCCTACCCCCCCTTGACAGGGGGGTATAAAAAGGCGATGCGCCCCCGCCGGGCAGAGGGGGCTTTGCTCTTTCTTGCCCCCCTGACAAGGGGGGGTAGGGGGGGTTAAGGCCCTCACGAGGGACTCGCTCAACAACCCCGAAGGCCGGGGTTGATACTCTCATCCGGCGCGGATGAGACGGACGTCTTACAGGAGACCAAGCAGCTAGCCGTGGGGGGTAGTAAGCATGGACTTACTTCGCGCTGTATGGTGTCGGGCGCTATGCGGAATCCTGCTGAGCGCCTGGGTTTTTCTTCCTGCCTTGGGTTGGGGAGCTTCTCTCTCACCCCTGCCGGCGGCCAAGGCCCAGAAGCCCGCCCAGGTCGATCTGGGCCGGCATCTGTTCTTCGACCCCCGGCTGTCGGGCGACGGGGGAATCAGCTGCGCCACCTGCCATCAGCCCGCCAAGGGATGGGGTGACGGCCAGGCCCTCTCGGCAGGCTACCCGGGGAGCAAGTATTTCCGAAACGCCCAGACCCTGCTGAACGCCGCCTACAACAAGCGCGTCTTCTGGGACGGCCGCCTGAGCGGGGCCGACCTGCCCACGCTCGTGCGGGATCATCTCACCGAGGCCCACTTCATGCTGGTGGACGGCCGCCTGTTCCCCGAGCGCCTCAAGCAGGTTCCCCTGTATGTGAAGAAATTCAAGCAGGTCTATGGAGGAGAGCCTACCTTCGGCGGCACGCTCAAGGCCATCGCCGCGTTCCTCCATACCATCACCTCACAGAACGCGCCCTTTGATGCGTATCTCAAGGGCGACAAAAAAGCCCTTTCCGCCGGGGCGCAAAAGGGTCTCGCCCTGTTCGAGGGCAAGGCCGGATGCGCCGGGTGCCATAACGGCGCGCTCTTGAGCGACGGCGGATTCCACGCGCTCGGCGTTCCAGAGAACGAGCAGATATTCAAGGACCCCCTGCGCCATATCACCTTCCGCCGTTTCAACAAGGTCATCGGCGTTCCGAACTTCATGAACCTGAGAGCCGACCCAGGCCACTACGCCGTGACCAAGGAAGAGAGCGACCGGGGCAAGTTCCGCACGCCGACCCTGCGCGAAGTCGCAAGGACGGCGCCCTACATGCACAACGGCGCACTCGCCACGCTGGAAGACGTCGTCGCCTTCTACGACAAGGGCGGCGGGAGCGGCCCGAACAAGAGTCCGCGGCTGAAACCCCTGGGCCTCAGTGCGGATGAGCAAAAGGCCCTGGTGGCGTTCCTGAAGAGTCTTTCGGGCGAGGCGGTAACTGCCAGGGAGCCGAAACTTCCCGATTATGAAATCCGCAAACTCGGCGATAATTGAGGAGACGGCCATGAACGCGCGAATGAAAAATTGCTTCCCGGGTTTCACGATGGCCGTCTGCTTCATCGCCGCACTTCTGGCCGGAGAAGCGGGCGCGGCCCAGAAGAAGAAATTCCCCTCGCTGGGACCTCTCCCGCCGGTTCCGGTTCCGGCGGACAACCCCATGTCGGCCGCCAAGGTGGCGTTGGGAAAGCTCCTCTTTTTCGACGCCCGCCTCTCGGGGGACGCCAGTACCTCGTGCGCCTCCTGCCACAGCCCCGAGAGCGGCTGGGGAGACGGCGGCGACCTGAGCCGGGGCTACCCGGGCACGCAGCACTGGCGGAATTCCCAGACGATCCTCAATTCCGCCTATTACGCAAAACTGTTCTGGGCCGGCGAGTCTACGAGCCTCGAAGCCCAGGCCAGGAGCGCCGCCACGGGCAACGTGGCGGGCAACGGCGACACCATGATGATGGAAGAGCGCCTTCGCCAGATTCCCGAATACGTGAACCGCTTCCGCGAGGTGTTCGGAACCCCCTGGCCGACCATCGACGACGCATGGCGGGCCATCTCGGCGTTTGAGCGCACGATTGTGTCCAGGGCGAAGGACGTGCCGTTCGACCGCTACATGAAAGGGGACAAGAAAGCGCTTTCAGAAAGCGCGAAACGCGGGCTGGCGCTTTTCCGCGGAAAGGCGCAGTGCGTCCAGTGCCACAACGGCGCCCTCCTCTCGGATGAGGACTATCACAACATCGGCGTCCCCAAAAACCCCGCGTTCGAGGAAGATCCTTTAAGGCAGATCACGCTCCGCTATCAGCACGTGATCAGGGGCGTTCCCGAATCCGTCTACCGCAAGGCGGACAGGGACTTGGGGCTCTTCTACACCACCAAGCGCGAGGCCGACCGGGGAAGATTCCGCACTCCCAGCCTGCGGGAGCTGAAATACACGGCGCCCTATATGCACAACGGCGCATTTTTCGAGTTGGATGAGGTCATCGATTTTTATGACGAAGGCGGGGGGCAGGACGCGAACAAGAGCCCGCTCATCAAGAAACTGGGGCTCTCGGACGAGGAGAAGGAGGACCTGCTGGCCTTCCTGGAATCGCTCTCGAGCGATGAGCCTTTGCTAATGAAACCCCCCGAACTGCCGCCGTACGCGGCCATGCCGTAAGGAGGAATCCATGACTCAGGAAGCCAAGGAAACCCGGCCCTGCATCTCGCGGCGCGCCTTTCTCCTGGCCGGCGGAACCGCCATGAGCATCGTGCTGGTCGAGGGCATCCCCGGCCTGGCCGGAGCGGCCCTGCAACGGGCCGAGTATCCCCGCAAGAAAATCGGCAGGCTCAGCGCCCTCAAGGTCGATACGCCGCAATACTTCCTGTATCCGTGGAAGGACGTCTTCTCGGGGTGCATGCTGGTCAAGCTGGGCGCCCGCGCCGGCGGCGGCGTCGGCCCCGGGAGAGACGTGGTGGCGTTCAGCACCCTGTGCACCCACATGGGCGGCCCCCTCCAGGGCACATACAACGCGCAGCACAAGGCCATCGGCCCGTGCCCGTTTCATCTGACGACCTTCGATCTGATGAAGCACGGCATGGTCGGGGCGGGGCAAGCCACCGAGAGCCTCCCCCAAGTGGTTCTGGAGACCCGCGGAGACGACATCTACGCCATCGGGATGATGGGCCTCATTTACGGTTATCACTCGAACCTTGCGCCGGTGCAGCGCTGAGGAGGACGCATCATGGCAGGAAAGGTAACCAGCTACTACCTTGCGGAAGACAGTGTCCCCCTCCCGCCGCCGGACGCGGAGGTTTTCACCACGGCATGCGACTACTGCATCGTGGGCTGCGGGTACAAGGTCTACCGCTGGCCGATCGGCCGCGAGGGCGGGCCCAAGGCCTCTCAGAACGCCCTGCGCGTCGACTTCCCCACCGCCATCATGAGCGGCGGCTGGGTCAGCCCGAACATGCACAACATCATCATGGTGAACGGCCGCCTCCACCACGTCGTCGTCATGCCGGACAAGGACGCGAAGGTCGTGAACGTGGGAGGGAACCACTCCATCCGGGGCGGCGTGCTGGCGAAAAAGCTCTACAACCCCAACGAACCCTCGCAGGACCGCCTTCGCCAGCCGATGATGCGGGTTCGCGGAACCTTGCAGGAGGTCTCGTGGGATACGGCCATGGGCGTGATGGCGGGAATCTCAAAGCACGTCCTGGATAAACACGGCGAGCACGCCTGGGCGATGAAGACGTATTCCTACCAGTATTTCGAAAACACCTACGCCATCTCCAAGCTCGCTTTCCGGGCCATCGGGACGCCGGCCTACTCCCCGCACGACAAGCCGGGTCCCGGCCCGGACACGCCGGGGATCGATTTTTCCGGCATCAATCCGTTCAGCGCCTCCTATGACGACTGGGGAGAGGCCGAGGTCATCTTCTTCTCCGGCGTCGACCCGTGGGAGACGAAATCCGTGCTGTTCACCTCGTGGATCATGGGAGGGAAAACGCCCAACAAGAAGCTGGTCTTCGCCCTTCCCCGCAAGACTTCGGGCGTGGCCTACGGCGAGAAGCGCGGCGGTCTCTTCCTCCCCGTCATTCCGGGAACGGATACGGTCCTGCAACTGGCCATCATCCGCCTGATCCTCGAGAACGGCTGGGAGGACAAGGAATTCATTGCGCGAAAGGTGTCGAACAAGTGGGAGATCGGCTCCGGCATGGGACGCGGGACCCGCAACACGCCCTGGCAGTGGGTCACGACCTGGGGCAAGTACGGGACGGACTTCGAGGGCTATAAAAAGTGGATCCTGAGCTACACTTACGCCGAGCTGGAGCGGGCCGCGAAGATCACGGGCGTGCCGGCGGCGGACATTCGCAAGACGGCTGAAATCCTCGCCAAGCCCAAGCCCGACGGAACGCGCAAGAAGACCTCTTTCATGCTCGAGAAGGGAAATTACTGGTGCAACAGCTTCGGGAACACGGCTTCCTTCGCGGCCTTAGGACTTGTTTGCGGCGCCGGGTCGCGGCCGGGCCGCGTGATCTCGCGCGGCGGAGGGCATCAGCGCGGCTGGATGGGCGCGGCCCATTACCCGAGGGCCTTATCTCCCGAGAAGGCGCCGGGACGCCGCAAGAAGGAAATCGACCTCGACCGGTGGGTCGTGGACGGCCACGTGCGCTTCGCGTGGGTCATCGGAACCACCTGGTGCCAGGCCATGGCGGCGTCCCAGGAACTGATGGACGTCTTCCAGCGATTGACGCGCCGCAACCCCCACCAGATCGAGAGTTTTGACGTCGATACGGCGGTGGACGCCCTGAAGCGCAGGGTGGACGCCGGCGGCATGGTCGTGGCCCACCAGGATATCTACCCTGTATCTCCGATCGGAACCGAGTATTCGGACCTGATTCTTCCGGCCGCCACCTGGGGCGAGGAGGACTTCACCCGCTGCAACGGCGAGCGTCGCCTCAGGCTCTACAGCAAGTTCGCCGACCCCCCGGGAGAGGCCCGGCCCGACTGGTGGATCATCGCCGCGTTCGCGCGGAAGATGGGATTCAAGGGCTTCGACTGGAAGGACAGCAACCAGATCTTCGAGGAGGCGGCCCGCTTCGGGCGCAACGGGGTGCTCAACTACCATCCGCTCGTGGTGAAGGCCAAGCGCGAGGGCAAGCGAGGCCACGAGCTGCTCCGCGAATACGGAACCGAAGGCATTCAAACCCCCATCCGCATGGTCAAGGGCGAACTCGTCGGGACGAAGCGCCTCCACGACGAGACCCTGGAACTCGGAACCCCCGAAGGCCCCACGATGCACAGGAAATGGCTCACCTCCTTCGGGACCCAGAGCGGCAAGGCGGTCTTGCTGAAAAGCTACTGGGAGGATTTCAAGGACTTCTACGATCGGGTCACCCCGCAGGGGGATGAGCTGTGGGTGACGAACGGGCGGATCAACGAGCTCTGGCAATCCGGCTACGACGACAAGCGGCGGCCCTACATCATGCAGCGCTGGCCGCAGCAGTTCCTGGAAATCCACCCCAAAGACGCCGGCGCCCGGGGCATCGAATCCGGAGACCTGGTGGCCATCGAGAACGACGACCTCCTCGTGCAGACGGGCGGATACATCGGCGTCGACGGCAAGGAGCAGACCTTCACCGAACTCATGAAGGCCGGCCGGATCAAGAAGAGCAAGGGGAGCTTCACCGCGGTGGCCATGGTCACGGACGCGGTTCGCGAAGGCGTCACCTTCGCCTATTTCGGCTTTCCCGAGAACCCGGCCAATTCGGTGGTCCACCGGGTGCCGGACCCCCTGACCAACCGCTACCGCTACAAGCTGGGCAAGGGGAAGTTGAAGAAGATTGGAGAATCTCCGCACAAGCATTCGCTGACGAGCCTCAGCTTCGTCCCCCGGACGCTTTAGTGGAGATGGAGGTTTACACAAGCCCGTAGAACCGCGAGGGAGGTTGTATGCGAATGTCTCGATCGAGAGGATTTATCATCTGCGCCGGCCTGGCGCTCGCAGTAGCGCTCTTTTTCTGGTCTTCGGATGACGGGGCCGCCCAGCAAAAAGGCGACGTTGCGGCCGGCAACGTCAAATACCAGCAGCTTTGCGCCTCCTGCCACGGCGCATCGGGCAAGGGTGACGGCCCCGCGGCCAAGGCGCTCAATCCGAAGCCGAGAAACCACACGGACGCCAATTACATGAAGACCATATCGGATGAATATATCGCCAAGATCACCAAGCTCGGCGGCGTCGCGGTAGGGAAATCGCCGCTGATGCCTCCGTGGGGCGGGGTGCTTTCGGACGCGGACGTCCAGAACCTGGTCGCCTTCATGCGCTCCCTAGCGAAATAGGAGCGCGGGCATGGATTCGGGGAACCGGGACCCCTTCCCTCCCGGGCGCTCCTTTCGGGTCGAGTTGCCCGGCCACGACCACTGGCGGAAAACGATCTGCTGCCAGGATGCGTGTCCCGTCCATACGGACGCGCGGGGTTACGTGACCGCCATCTCAGAGGGTGACTTCGAGCGAGCCTACATCATCGCCCGGGGGCCCAACCCCTTCGCGTCGGTTTGCGGGCGCGTCTGCGCGGCGCCGTGCGAAGCCGCCTGCCGCCGCGGCAACATCGACGCGCCGGTGGCCATCCGCGCGCTCAAGCGGTTCGTGACGGAGCGCTACGGGGTGGAGGCCGATCTGGCGTCCGGCAAGGGAGAATCCGCCTTCCCGCACCGCAGCCTCAGGAGCATGCGGGACCTCCGCTTTCAGCCCTCCACGCGCACCATCAACGATTTCTCGGTGCTGGAGGCGGCCCGCCGGAAGCCCGAACAGGAAAAGACGGCGGGGAAGAAGGTGGCCGTCGTCGGCTCGGGCGTGGCGGGGCTGACCTGCGCGCACGATCTCGCCCTGCTCGGCTATGACGTGAGCGTTTTTGAAAAACAGGGCGTCCCCGGCGGCATGCTGATGCTCGGGGTTCCCGAATATCGCCTTCCGCGCGACCTCGTTCAGGCCGAGATCCAGGCCATCCTCAGCCTGGGCGTGGAGCTCCGGCTGAACCAGGCCATCGGGCGGGACTTCGACCTCTCCTCTCTTCGCGGGGAAGGCTTCGAAGCGGCCTTCATCGCCATCGGCGCGCACCTGAGCCGCTCTCTTCCCATGGAAGGACAGGACGCGGACGGCGTTTTCCGGGCCGTCGAGTTTCTGCTGAACGTGAACCTGAACTTCCGCGTCGATCTGGGCGAGCGCGTCGTCGTGATCGGCGGGGGAAACGTCGCCATGGACGCCGCCCGGGTCGCCGCACGGGTCGCAGGCCAGGCGGATGCCCCCGCAAGCGCTGCCGATCAAACCGAAGACGCCGTTCTCATGCGCGAGATGATGGACGTGGCCCGCGAGGCGATGCGCGTGGGAGCGAGGAACGTCCACGTCATCTGCCTGGAATCGCGCGACGAGATGCCGGCGGCGGATTTCGAGATTGAAGAAGCGCTCGATGAGGGGATCGAGCTCGAGCCCCGGGTGGGGCCCGTACGCATCGTGGAGAAAGAAGGCCGCGTGGTCGGGCTGGAAGTCCAGACGTGCACCCGCGTCTTCAACGAGGAGGGCCGCTTCAGCCCGGAATTCGAACCGGAAAGCAAGCGCGTGATTCCGTGCGATTCGGTGATCGTCGCCGTCGGCCAGGCCTCGGACCTTTCCTGGATCAAGGATGAGGACGGCGTCGAGACGACGCCGCGCGGGACGATCCGCGTTGATCCCGAAACCCTGGCCACGACCGCTCCGGGCGTGTACGCGGGCGGGGACGTCGCCATGGGTCCCCGGATATTCATCGAGGGCGTGGAAAACGGCCACCGGGCCGCCCGCTCCATTCACACCTATCTCTCGGGCGGCCAGGCGGGCGTCCGGACAAATCTTCAGTGGGCCTCCGTCGAACCCTTGCAGCAGGCATTGCTTCAGGAGCCGGGAGACGGGTTTTCCCTTCCCATCGTCAACCCCGGCTACCAGAAAGTTTCTCGCCGAAACCCCGACGCGCTGCCCATCGAGCGCAGAATCGGCGTCGCCGAGGTGGAACTGGGCTACTCGCCCGCAGATGCGGTCGGGCAGGGGCTGCGGTGTCTGCGCTGCAGCGCGAACCCGATCTTCGACGGCGCCAAGTGCATCCTCTGCGGCGGCTGTGTGGACGTGTGCCCGTCGCGCTGTCTGCGAATGGTTCCCCTGGAAGCCCTGCAGGGAGGAGAGGACCTGGCGGCCCTGGTCCAGGCCCGATTCGGGACGTCCGCCGGGGGCGCGGGAGAGAGGGGCGCGGCCATGATCATGGACCCGGACAAGTGCATCCGCTGTTCGCTCTGCGCCCAGCGCTGTCCCACGGGCGCCGTCACCATCGAGAATTTTTCTTTCCAGGAAGAGTGGGTGGAGGTTGGATGAGGTGAGCGCGAGCCTGGATGAACAGACCCCCCGGCGCCGGCTGCTTCTGGGTCTCGGCTGGGTTTCCTTCCTGGTTTCCCTGCTGGGTCCGGTTCTGGCCAACGTCCGGTTCCTTTTCCCCAAC
Organism: Nitrospinota bacterium; assembly: GCA_026706735.1. GTDB lineage: Bacteria > UBA8248 > UBA8248 > UBA8248 > UBA8248 > Bin107. Next base: position 24,780 of record JAPOYD010000059.1, read on the forward strand.
GTCGTTTATGAAGGCGAGTCGGTTCTGAAGCTCGACTCCGTGGAGAAGTACCTCGTGGGGTCCATCACGTTTTTTACCGACAAGAAAATCGTTTTGTTCCGCGAGAAGGACGGATTCCGGGCCTGCACCGCCGTCTGTCCCCATCTCCGGTGCGTGATCAGCCCCTTCGTCGGGGCGCCCGGCTCGGCTCCGGATATACTGAGGGCCCGGTGCCCCTGCCACGGCAGCACTTTCGACGGGCGGGGACAGGTGCTCGGGGGACCCGCGCCGCGCGGACTCGACTTTTTCCGCGTAACGAAATCGCCGGATGGCCGCGTCGTGGTCGATACTCGCAAAATCGTCGCCCCGTCCGAGCATTTCAAACTCTGAGCCGTCGTCATGGTCACCGAATCCCCCAAGGAAACAGGGCGCAGAAAAGCCGTATCGTGGCTCACGGACAACCGCGTCGTCCGCTCGATCTTCCGCAGGGGCTATCCGGACAACGACCTGGATCGCGCGGCCGTCATGTTCTCGAATTTCTTCCTGCACGTCCTTCCCGCGCGAACGCACGTCCACAGCCTGAAGCCCACCTACACCTGGGGGCTCGGCATCATCTCCCTGTTCCTCTTCGTGGTTCTTCTGGGCACCGGCTCCTTGCTCATGTTCTTCTACGTCCCCTCCACCGGACGCGCCTACAGCGACATGAAGGACCTGCAATTCGTCGTCTCATACGGCGTCGTCCTGCGGAACCTCCACCGCTGGGCCGCCCATGCGATGGTCGCGGTCGTCTTCCTGCACATGTGCCGGGTGTTCTATACGGCCAGCTACAAGGCGCCGCGCGAGTTCAACTGGGTCATCGGGGTGCTCCTCTGGGGCGCGACCCTGATGATGAGCTTCACCGGCTACCTCCTCCCCTGGGATCAGCTCGCCTACTGGGCCATCACCGTCGGGTCGAGCATCGCCAGCTATCCGCCGCTGGTAGGAGAGCACATCCGCACGCTGATGCTCGGAGGCGATACGGTGGGGCAGAACGCGCTGATCCGCTTCTACGTCATGCACGTCATCGTCCTGCCGGGGATCATGATGATACTCATGGGCGTCCATTTCTGGCGGATCCGCAAGGACGGCGGCCTCTCCCGGCCGCCGGCGCCACCCTCAGAGACCGCCCGGGGCGAGGCGGCGGCTTTCTCGCCGCACAAGACGTACATGCTCGTGGAACTGGCCGAGGGCAGAACGCCCATGGTGGATACACAGGCCCCGGAAGAGGAGGTCATGAGCTGGCCGCACACGGTTTTCCGGATGCTGGTCGTATTCGTGGGCGTCGTGGCCGTCCTCTCCGCCGTCGCCTACTTTTTCGATGCGCCCCTGGAGGAGCTGGCCAACCCGGACCATCCGCCCAACCCCGCCAAGGCGCCCTGGTACTTTCTGGGGCTTCAGGAAATCGTGAGCTATTCCGCCCTGGCGGGAGGCGTCATCGTTCCCGCCGCAGCGATCATCGGCCTCATGACCATTCCCTACGTCGACCGCAACCCCGAGGGCCAGGGCGCGTGGTTCACCTCGGACCAGGGCCGGCGGATTACGCTCTGGTCGATCCTGGTGGTCATCCCGGTCGTCCTCGTCCTGACCTGGCTGAACGAACACTACGCGGTGCGGATACTGGTTCCGGGCGCCTCGCAGATCTGGGTCGATCTCTTGAACCCCGGGACCATACTGATTGCCCTCTTCGCCGCCGGGTCGCTCTACATCTGGCGGCGGACGGGTTCGAGCCGGATGGGGGCCCTGGCTCTCTATTCCTATTTTCTGACGTCTTATGTGATTTACACGCTCATCGGGCTTTATTTCCGAGGCGCCAACTGGGCCTGGATATGGCCGTGGCAGGCGACCGGGCTGCACTGAGGCGGATGACGAATGGCGAATTCAAATCAGAACAATTCCCAGGTGCCGTTCGGGTGGGTGGTTGCCTTCGCCGCCCTGAGTGCCTGCGCGGCGTTGTTCTTTCTGCTCTCCGTCTGGAAGGATTACGACCGCGAATGGCGGGGCTACCAGCGGACGTTCCGTGAGATGCTCTTCGCAAGAGCCGGGAGCGAAGAAGAGCGCACCACCGCCCTGGCGAGCGGGGATCAGTTCGAACAGATCATCGTGGCCGGCGGCGAGCGCGTGGACAGGTGCGTCATGTGCCACCGCGGCGTCGAGCACCCGGCGTTCAAGGACGCCGACCAGCCTTTCGCCAGGCACCCCGCCATCCCATCGCACCCCTTCGAGCGGTTCGGCTGCACCGTGTGCCACCAGGGCCAGGGGCGGGCGACGACCGTTCAGGACGCCCACGGCGAAGTCGCTTTCTGGGAGGAGCCGCTGCTGCGGGGCGGGTTCATCCAGGCCAGCTGCGGTCCGTGCCACGCGGGCGCCCTGAAAGACGCCCCCCTCATCCAGAGGGGAAAACTGCTTTACCTGATGAACGGCTGTCTCGCCTGCCACAAGATCAGGGGCGCCGGCGGGGTCGTCGGGCCCGACCTGACGTTTGCGGGCGAACGCCGGAAGGACCCGAAGTGGCACATCGAACACTTCAAGTTCCCGCAGAAGGTCTCGCCCGGCTCCGCCATGCCCGCCTACACCCACTTGAAGCCGGAGGATCTCGAAGCGCTCACGGTCTACATGCTGAGCCTCCGCAGGGCCCCCTCCGCCCTGGCGCTGGCCGCGCCCAGAAAAAAATAGAACGCGCGCCGCTCACGCCTCTCGGTCGCCGTTTCGCTTTTGATGGATGTTTCATTTCCCCGGCGTTCTCTGCCTTTATTCAAACAACTTATCGGTTTATCGTTTTCCTCCAAACGCGGCGGTAAGGTCCGAACGCTCGACCGTTCCACTAACATAGCGATGCCCATTTCCATAAAACGATCCCGACACCACACCATCATCACCACCGGTCGAATGCAAGTAATTCCTCCCGACACGGATATCGTAATCAAGCGTTCCATCACCCCACATTGTTCCCCCTTCGGGTGTTGGTACAACTAAATTTGCAAAAGAACGCAGATTTGTAAAATTAGCGGTTCCGTTCATAGTGGCAAGGTTTACGCCAATCGCGGCATCGCCCGTTATAGTATGTATTTCGGGGGTTACACCAATCAAATCACCTTCCCAAGTTATTGTTCCCCTTAATCCACTTTCCGCAAGTGATGTTGGTGGTTCAGGCCCGGAAGTAAACGGAGCGCTTACGCCGTTCGCATGGCGGACGCCAAAAGACACGGGGCCAAGAGAACTCGTGATATCGGCGCTTTCATCATCCCATACACCAAGACTTTGAATTGACAGTTCTTCAGGTTCGGTGGATTCTTGAAGTCTTAAATACAATGCTTGCAGTGCGGCAATATCAATGTCCGGCAATGAACCATCGGAACGAACACCTCCTGCGTTATGCATAATTGAACCCGCAAATTCTTCACCGACATGACCATCAAATCCTAGAACGTGTAGCAACTCATGGATTACAACGGAAAGACTTAACCAATCTGGTTTTTCACCGAGAAAATCATTGGAACTTATTTCAACCGCGCCCGCCTGACGACCTTTCTTTTCCCATCGTTCTTGTTCCGCATCATATTCAGTGGTTGTTCTTGAATGTGCCCTCGCTCCGGGGCCAGAATAACCCCAAACAATGAAGATTTGTCCATCCGGGATATTCGGCAACCCCTGTTCCCAATCCAATGCCGGGTTGGCGGGGGCATCGGGGCCAATCCGAAGGTGTTGTTCATATGGCAACGCGCGATTGATAAGCGAAATCGCATACAACGATATGGCCCGTTCACGTTCACTGATTCCCCCGGCAAGACGCACGACCGGGGGTGCGGCAAAACGAATCAGTCCGGGATCATGACTAAAGCTTTGACTAGATTCCGGGTATGCTGGTGCTGTCTCCCAAGGCCCACCGCTAGCATGTACTCGCAAGTATTCAACAACATGATTTGCACCAGGAAGAGTGGAATTTTCTAATACAGCTACTGGTTGTGGAATTGTTGTAGAACTACCACCTCCACCACAACCGAAAAGAAGAGTAGTTGCCGATAAAATTGATAGAACTTTCTTGAGCATATCCGTGTTTCTCCCATGGCAAAAAGAGTGATCAAATTACTCCCTGTCGTCCCGACACTTGCTCGGGCCGTTTGCCACACTACTCAAGGATTGATGGTAGGTTCCCGCATCTTCCCGCGAGGAAGCGGTGTTGTATTCCGCGGGCGCTCCGGCCAGCAGGTCAATCCATAGGTTATGTGGCGAGGAATATCCTGATTGCGATACCGGAGTCTGTCAAGTGGTCAGAACAGGTCGCGACCTGTCCCTGCAAGAGGTAGTGCGGTTTTGTTCGTCATTCCGGCAATCAATCCCGACCGAGAAGGGGCTGTTGAAAAAGTCCACAGAAGGAGCGCCCCGAATTTCACTCCCCCCGGTAGGCAATATACGCCGGCTCGCGAAATTATGACTTTTTCAACAACACCGAGGAGGAAGGAATTGCCGGAATGACGAGTAAGGCGAAGATTGCTCACCTCTGAGGATTCACAAGGCCATTCCAGCCTTGAGGGGGAGTATCCACATATAGAAGGTTTATCTCTTGAAGAATTGGCATACCAACACCTTGGTTGACGAGGGAGACCTGTTTAATTTTATTTTCAGATTTCATTTTTATTCTCCCAAAAACAATCAAACCAAAACAACAAATGCAATAGACGAAACCACTGCTATTACTAATATTACCGATCCCAAACAACCTTTTGGGTTTGCTAATCCTTTTTGATAGCAATCATTACAAACCCATTGTGTTACTTTTCTTTGATATGTGCGGGAACTGAATCTCGGGTTTGTACTTTTCCTTTTTCCGGGCGCGCCCATACTATACCCCGATGATCGTCCTGTTTCTTTGTAAGTTTCAACTTTGTGCATTTCGGGTTTCGGAAAACGATAGTGGCAATATGGACATTCAGCCGTTGCAACCCTACCTCTTTTTGGTTTTTGCACTTCTTGAGGTTCTGTCGGAACTATATCACCGCCCGTATCTTCATCAATAAAATCATCAGTCATTTTTTGCTCTCCCCAAGTGAACAAACGCATCCCGGTCGTCCCGACACTTGCTCGGGCCGTTTGCCACACTACTCAAGGATCGATGGCAGGTTCCCGCATCTTCCTGTGAGGAAGCGGTGTTGTATTCCGCGGATGACTCAGCGAACAGGTCAATCCATAGGTTATGTGGCGAGGAATATCCTGATTGCGATACCGGAATCTGTCAAGTGGCAGGGACAGGTCGCGCTGCAACAGAACCCCGAGCGACCCTCAAGCGGGCAGTGGATCCCGACCTTCGAAATTCTTCGCCGACGAGCAAAGGCGGGCTTATAGAGCGTCCCCGACACGTTCAGGGAGTTGGGAGCCGAAATAGAACGCCGGACAGCTAACTTTTCGAAGGATTGGTTTATGTTCCCACTACCGAACTCAGCAGTCTTGAGCCCGGGCCCGGTTTTCCTTTGGGACTGTTCAATACACCGGGAATCCGTATTTTTTTGATAAACGCCGTGTTCTTCGTGTTCACCAACTTGGAGTTTGCCGAAAGGGCTTGGCTGATTAGCAGTTGCTCGACGAAATCTGCCTCCCTCAATGGAAGGGCTTTTGATAACTTTGTTTTCTTTTCGGATGTATGCCGTGCGACGATGATCATAACGGGAGTGCCTTTCCCAATATTGTTGATTACATCATGGTAGTGATTTTTTTTCTGGTGTTGGAAACACTCATCCTTGAACGATTTTTTTGTCTGTCCGACATACCAGGGTCTTATGCCTTTCGACGCCCGGATGGCAAAAATATAACAGCCACGGGCTTCTGAAAGACGTGGATTCGAAAAACGTGAATGCTTCTCGTCTATGTCACTCCAGAATTTATTCAAGGCTTCCCTAGAAAAATCTAATGCATATCCGTTCTTGGTTTGTTTGTACGGCACTTCGAACTCACCATAGGTTTCATAAAACATTTAACATTCCCTCATTATATGGTTGAAAAATGGGCCTTTAAGACTTGTTATTGTGTTCTCATAACATGCCAGTGAACCCCGAACAAGTGATGGCGCAAAGCCGTGGTGAGAAGAGCGGATTATTCCCCAAGACAAACTTGTTTCTCAGTCAGGAGTTAAACCAATTTTAGAAGATATTTCTAAAATTTCAGGAGGAAATTTTCTCCTTGGAAGATTTGAAATGAAAATAGCCTTTCCCCTGAAAATAAACTCTGAGGGGAGTTTCACTGTCCTTCTGTCATTTGAAGATTCCCTTATTTTTTCATCGACTTCCTCGTTATATTTTTCCTTACCCTCTTGCGTCATGCTGAAAACATCCCGAGTTCTGGTTGAATCCCATCTAACGATACACTTGTCATAATTTGAGCGCAGAAGACCATCATCATAATCATCCAAGGCGTATTTCAGCATCGAAACGGCTTTTCGGTTATTCCAGATTGAATCGATATCCTTAAAAACCAAAATATCTCCCTTTCGGTGCTTGAACAGAATTTGATAAATAGCAAATGGCGTGACTCCGCCCCGTATCACGAACCAGCCCTCGTTCTGAACAAGGCCTTCTTCTCTTAAAGTTTCAGCAACTGTGCGAGTTTTTCCAGTTCCAGGGCCACCATAAACAATTAGTGATTTTATTGTCGTTTTTGCCATGGCTTGTACCAGCCGCTTCAAGAGATGGATTGGGCTATTTTGATCTGTTGCCTCTGGATGGTCCTTTTCCGGGTTTTTATTCATTCTGACTCCTATAGCGGGCCCAGATTCTATGGTGTATCCCCGGGTCTTCCTCCCTTGAGCCCTTGGGGATACGCTTGTTTATAGAACGAATCGGGCAATGTCGGCAAAGAATCCATTCCAGAATCCAAACAAGAACCAAAACCCTTTAACGCTGCCCAAACGCCAGGCAAATGCCCACCAAATGGGTATTGTTTTCGGGAAGTCGATCCTGATGTAATCCAGACGCGTTCTC
>JAPOYD010000007.1 GCA_026706735.1 Nitrospinota bacterium
AGGAGATCCCCTTCTCCCACGTGCCCATCGAGGCGGCGGCCCCCTACGCCTGCCAGGATGCGGACATCACCTTCCGTCTGGCCGCCGAGATGGCCCCGCAACTCAAAAACGACGGCCTCATGAACCTTTTCGAGGAACTCGAAGTCCCCCTCCTGCGCGTCCTGCTCGATATGGAGCGCGCGGGCATCCGGCTGGACCGGGAATTTCTGCGCAACATGGGCAAGGAACTCGAAGCGCGCCTTGATAAGATGACGAGCGATATCCACGGGCTGGCGGGTGGGGAGTTCAACATCAACTCCACCCAGCAGTTGCGCGTCATCCTGTTCGAAAAGCTGAACTTGCCCGTAATCAAGAGAACGAAAACGGGCCCCTCCACCGACATCGACACCCTGGAGAGGCTGGCGCCTCAGCACCCCCTTCCGCAGGAAATCCTGAGTTTCAGACAGCTCTCCAAACTCAAGAGCACTTATGTGGATACCCTGCCCGAGTTGGTGAACCCCGGGACTGGCCGCATCCACGCCCGCTTCAACCAGACGGTCGCCGCCACGGGCCGCCTGAGCGGGTCGGACCCCAATCTGCAGAACATCCCCATCCGCACGGATCTGGGCCGCCAGATTCGCCAGGCCTTCCTGCCCGAGGAGGGGTGGAAGCTCCTGTCCGCGGATTACAGCCAGATCGAACTGCGGGTCCTCGCGCATTTCACGAACGACCCGGCCCTGGTCGACGCCTTCGGCAAGGGGGAGGACATCCACGCCACGACTGCCTCGGCCGTCTACGGCGTGGCGCTCGAAGGTGTCGACTCCGAGATGCGCCGCGTCGCCAAGGCGGTGAACTTCGGCATCATCTACGGGCAGGGTGCCTTCGGCCTCTCCCAGACCATCGGCATCCCGCAGTCAGAAGCACGCTCTTTCATCGACACCTATTTCGAGCGCTTCGCCGCCGTGCCCGCCTTCGTGGATGAAACCATCGAGGGAGGCCGCGAGCGCGGCTACGTTTCCACCATCATGGGCCGGCGCAGGTATCTGCCGGATCTCAACAGCCGGAACCGCAACGCGAAAAACGCCGCCGAGCGGACGGCGGTGAACTCCGTCATCCAGGGGAGTGCTGCCGACATCATCAAGCTCGCGATGATCGCCATCTCTGAGCGCCTGAAGAGAGAAAAGAGAGAAGCGCGCATGCTCGTGCAGGTACACGACGAGCTTCTGTTCGAGATACCCCCCGCGGAAATCGAAGCCGTAGTCGCCCTCGTCGCGGAGGAGATGCGCGGCGCGATGCCCCTGCACGTTCCGCTCGACGTGGACGTGAGCACGGGCGATAACTGGGGCGAGCTCAAGTAGCTGAGGTTTATGGCGTCTCAGGCCCGGCTTCAGGGTGCGCGAATCGGCAGACGGTGCTCCGGCGGGACTTTGACTCGCGATCACATCGGTCATGCCTTTTCGCCGCCAGGAATTTTCGGAACACGACGTAGGATTCGATGAGCATGGGAAACGTACAATAAACACTTCTTGATTGGCGCTGACATCTGCGCCTTCCCGAAAATGCCTTCAGCACAGCGAAAAACCCCTCAATATTTGGGGGGCGGAGAAGCGCACGATTTCCTATACTTTAATAATTGATATCGGGTATGAACATTCAGAACAAAAATGGTCAGAAACCTCTGCACCTGTCGTTATGGCGGACCAGAACACCGGCAGAGTCAGTGCGAATGATTGCATCCAAGCATATAGACAACAAAGGAAGACCCTTGCGCCCGAGACAATGAATGATGGACCGGCTGAAAGTCTACAAACGTGGACACCACCATGGGTGAACGGGAAGCGTTCGAGCACATACTGGCGTCGTTGCACGAGGCGGCGCTGGATGATACGCACTGGTCGACAGCCTCCGCGCTGATTGACGAAGCTCTCCGCGTCCATGGCAACAGCATGGCTGTCGTCGACCTGCAATCCGGGAAGGACATCCTGTTCTTCTTTTTAGGTATCTTTTCCCACGGGCACCGACACCACGAATTTGAACGCGAGTATTTCGATGTCTACTACCCCCTGGACGAACGGGTCCCCCGCGTGCGGCAATTCCCCGACAGCCAACTGGTCCATGTGTCCGAACTCTACACCGAGAAGGAGCTCAAGACCTCCGTGGTATACAACGATTATTTGAACCGTTTGGAAGCCCGGAACTGTATCAACGTGCGACTGGACGGACCCGATGGCTCAAGCATTGCCTGGATTGTCCACGATCCGGTTGACGGCAGCGGCTGGTCTTCCGCCCGGCTTGACTCGATACGGTGTCTCCTGCCCCATATCCGCCAATACGTGAGCTTCCGGCAGGCGCTTTCCGGCGCGGGCGCTCTGGGCGCGTCCCTCATGGAACTGCTCGACACCACCGGGTCGGGCATCATCCAGCTCGACCGGCGCGGGCGGATCGTGGAAGTGAACGACCGCGCCCGGGATTTGCTGCGGGCCGGCGACGGTCTGTTCGACGAGCGCGGCTTCCTGTTCGCCCGCACGCCTGAGGAAAACGACCATCTCCAGGGACTGCTGGCGCGAGCGCTGCCGCCGTTCGGGGCGCAGGGCGTCGGCGGCTCGATAATGGTGAGGCGTGCGTCGGCCCTGCCGCTGGTGCTGCATGTGAACCCGGTGGATTGGCAGAGTGCAGACTTCAGTGTTTGGCCGGTTGCGGCGCTCATGCTAGTCGTAGACTCTGCGGGCCGGACACGCATCGATCCGGCCTTGGCCGGGGCGGTCCTCGGCCTGACGGAGATGGAAAGCCAGGTGGCGATGATGTTGGCCGAAGGCATGAGTGTCGGTAATATCGCAGTGGCGACGGATCGAAAGGAAAGCACGATCCGCTGGCATGTGAGGAACATGTTCGCCAAGCTCGGCCTCTCCCGGCAGACCGATCTGGTGCGGCTTTTGCTGCCGCTGGCAGGCGTCCCGGAGTCTCAAGAACGAAGGCGGAACCAGCCCTAGGCCTGTGCCGATTTAGTCCGACCTTACTGAAATCTCCCTGGACACAGCGAAAAATTCCACTGAATCCCCCTCAAAATTAGGGGCGCGGAAAAGCGTGCGATTTCATACATTTTAAGCATCATCATCGACGTTGCGGGAATGACCCTCAGATCTTGTGTATGGGCAAAAAGGTAGTATCAGCCTTTGCAGGCTCGTTTGAGGTTAAGTCTCAGAAGTATTTCACTCACAAACGGGAGGAATTCCATGTTCACAAGAATGATGGTAGTTGCGGGTGTGTTGGTTATCCTGGTTGGTTGCGGTGAAGTCGAAATGGAAAAGCCTGCGGCCATGAAGACAAAGAAGATGGCCATGAGTGATGTCAGTGCAAAGCTAAAGAATGAAGCAGAGTTTCGGGCAAAGATTGTGGGTAAGCAGCTGACGTCGTCCTATGCCGAGGTGATGTTCAAGGCGGACGGGACAATTATCGGCGTATGGAAGGGCAAGGACATGCATGGCAAATGGTGGTTCAAAGACAATGGTTATTGCAGGTCTGTAACTGTGGGCACAAGGGAACTATCCGATAAATGCCAGAATATCTACTTCGGCCAGGGAACTGTCACAATTGGCGATGCGGGAGTCACCTATAACATAGGGAAGTAGCCCATGAGGACTATACTCATTGCGTTCGCATTTGCTCTTGCATTTGCGACCCATGCGGCTGCGAACGGCGAAGACCAGGAATAGTCTGAGCGAGAAGACAGCGCTGAGTCTGGTTCACCAGCTAGCCATGAGCTCCGAGAAAAGATGGCGCAGGCTACGCGGCTTCCGTCGTCTGGCCGACGTGTGGTTCATCGATGGGGTGGAAAATAAAGAAACGGACGGGAGGGCTGCTGGATTCAGGAGGGCCATACTCCATATTTGACTGCAACTCTCGTCTCAACCGAGCTTACCCATAGTTGGTTTTTGAAATTGAGGAGAGAAAAAATGCTTACACCCCCTAAGCAGATTCTGGGAAAGACTACCTGTTCCTTTGCAACGATCTTGGTTGTGCTTGTCTTCGCTTTCGTATTGTCCGGCTGCGGCGGCGGAGGCGGGACTGCAGGTATGGACACCGGCATGATGCCTGGCACGGGCGGTGGGGAGACTCCGATGATGCCAGAAATCGTCGATGTGAACATGAGCACCGAGGAATTTGCGCCCGTGACGACGACGGTCGAAAGAGACCATGTCGGTACTATGGTAAGAGCGGCAGCTCAAAGTGAAGCCTATGTGAAATCCATTGCTCGTGACGGCGCGGGTGGGTTTCACGTTACCTATGTCGTCAGAAACCAGGAAACGAGCGTTCATTTCGTGCCGGGGGATTTGATTACTTCGGAGACCTTTCGAAAGCAAGATGGAGATTTCATTCATCTGCTCATTGAATACAACCAGTTCGATTTTCTCCAGTACGTTGATGTCAATGGCTGGATACACCATGAGGGTGACGACGTAGAGATGGGCAGCTATTGGGGCTACAGTGTACACGGTGCGCAAACCGCCCCGGAGAATCTGCCCACCACGGGCAGCGCCACCTATAAAGGACGCTTTCGCGCCGATATTTGGAAAGCAGATGACTCTAGTTCCAGCACCGGGAGGACACGTTTTCAAAGTTCCGGCGACGAAAGTCTGACGTTGGAGGCGAATTTCGGGAACGGCGAAATCTCCGGCAGAATAGAGAAGCTTCTAGTTCGACGTCCCGGCGAAAGCAGTTATTCATCGTTAGCGGATACGAACGCGATCGACATCTCGGGCGGCGCAATTATGGGAAATGCTTTTACTGCGAACTGGACGGGCGAGGACACCGATATGAGCAGCGCGCATGAAGACAGCGTTCGGGGGTTCAGCGGCACGATGAGTGGCGGGTTCTACGGACCGGCGGCGGAAGAAGTGGGCGGCTTGCTGAACGGGAATCGCGCCGCCACGGCCACCACACCTGATCAAATCATTATCGGAGGTTTCGGCGCGAAAAAGATGGAGTAACAGGCGCTAAACGCAGAGCGGGAAACCGTGGCAACGCTTTCGCGGCCCATGGCGGCTTGGGTGGCAGCCCTACTCGTTGCGCTCCTGCTCCCGCTTGAAGCGTATGCTGCCTCCTCCGAGGGAGTGGGGGAGGCAGCCGCCAAGCGTAAGATTTCGAATCTGGCGTTCGCTCGTTTACTCATCAAGGCCGGGCGGTTTCGGGATGCGCGGGTGTTCCTGGAGCAGGCCCGGCCCGCTACAGAAGAAAAAAAGATCGAAAGGCGCTTCCTGCTCGGCAAGGTATATATGCGTCTCGGCATGCCGAGGAAGGCGGCCGAGCAGTTTGAAGCGATCTTCATCATCCGGCCGGACCTGACAAGGGTTCGACTCGAGCTGGCGAGCGCGCAATTCGCCGCGGGTTTCGACGAGAAGGCGAAGCGCCATTTCGAGTTGTCTCTCGCGGACGGCCTGCCTTCCTCTGTGGAGAACACCGTCGAGGGATTCATCCATGCAATCGACGTGCGCAAGCGCTGGTCGCTGCACCTCTCGGCGGCCTTGCTGCCGGAAACCAACGCCGTCCGGCGCACCGGCAATCGCACCGTCCAGATTGGCGGCGCGACGTTCCGCCTGAACGAAGACGCGAGGGAAGCGCCCGGCGTCGGCACGCAGCTTGCCGGAGGAGCGGCGTTCTCTCCTAGAATCGCCGATGACGTTCGCGGGCATTTCGCCCTGTCCACCGCCGCCAAGCTTTATGAGAAATCGCAGTGGAACGACATCTCCCTCATCGGCGAAGTCGGACTGACGAGGCTTTTCGATGGCGGCGCTCTCTCCGGCGGCTTGCGCGCAGGCCGCCGCTGGACGGGTTCGGAAGGATTCCAGAGCAGCGCCGGCCCCTGGGCGAGTTTCGACCGCCGCACCTCGCGCCGTATCCGCATCAGACTCAGGACTCACCTGGATTATCGCAAGCACGACGAGCGTGACGACTTGGACGGGTGGCGCGTCTCCTTGAATCCCAGTATCCGTTATGTGCTGGACAGCCGAACGGTGCTGGAAGCCGGGCCGATTTTCGAGGCCATCGAAGCGCGGAAGGAGCACCGAAGCAGTCGTCTCTTCGGTCTGAGCGGGGGCGTATCTCGAGCGTTCAGAAACGGGATTTTCGTCTCGCTATCCGCTTCTCTCCAAATGCAGCGCTACCGCGCCACTGACCCGCTCTTCGGAATGAAGAGAGAAGACACGGCTGCCAGATTGAGTATCAAGGTGGTGAATCGTTCCCTGAGGTTTGCAGGATTCGCGCCATACGCGGGATATTCCTACGAAAAAAACCGTTCCAACATCTCATTGTATGAATATGAGAACCATGGTCTGCTCATGGGTTTGTCCCGGGATTTCTGAAGAACATTTCCATCAGCGACAACTATCGGACTTGAAATAGAAAGATGCGCTCGGTCTTGCGCACACGCTCGCTCGCGCCATAGAATCGCTCGCGTCGTTCTAATCCGTCCGAAATAATGTTTGATGGTCGGATTCTCCGGGAGGCCCCTCGTTCGCCATGTCCAACCTCTACGCGGTCGGCGACATCCACGGCCAGATACACATGCTCGAAGCCCTGCTGGAGCGCGTGCCCTTTCAAGAGGACGATGAAATCGTTTTTCTCGGCGATTACATCGACCGGGGGCGGGATTCGAAGGCCGTGGTCGATTTTTTGATCCGTTTCAGGCGCGAATACCCCGAATCCGTCTTCCTGCGCGGCAACCACGAGGACATGCTCCTGGATTATCTCGCAGGCGGCGGGAGCTATCATCCGGGCGTCTACGTGATGAACGGCGGCGATGCGACGCTGGAGAATTACCGCGATTCGAGCGGCGACGTTTGGCTACCGCCCGAGCATCTGAAGTTCTTGAACGCCCTCGAGTGGATTCATGCGAGCCGCGGATTCATCTTCGTGCACGCGGGCCTGAAGCCGGGCGTTCCCATCGACCGGCAGGACCCGATGGACATGGTCTGGATACGGGAGGAATTCCTTTATGCGGAATACGATTTCGGCGAGCCCGTCGTTTTCGGGCACACGCCGGGGTGGGAGATAAAGAACGAACTCCCCTTTTATCTGGGGATCGACACAGCCGCCGTAATGGGCGGACGCCTGACCTGCGTGCAACTCGCCGAGGGCGGGGTCGTGAACTGCTACCAGGTTTCCTCGCAGGAAGTGGAATAAGCCGGCCCGCTCGTGAAGCGAAAACAAGAGGCGATTCCAGGCGACAAGAAGATACTCCGCCTCCTCGCCAAAGAGGGCAGGCCGATGGCCGTGCGTGAACTCGTTCGCCTGCTCGAAGTGCCCTCCGCCGCGCGGCCCCCGCTCAGAAAGCGCCTGCGCGCCATGGCGGAAGAAGGCGCGCTCGTCCGCGTTCGCGGGCGCTACTCGGCGCCGGGTTCCCTCTCCATCTATCAGGGCGTCTTCCGGGGGCACGCGCAGGGCTACGGGTTCGTCGCGCCGAGCCGGGACGAGGGCGATGAAAAATCCCTCGACATCATGATCAAGAAAACCCGCACGCGGGGCGCGATGGACGGCGATACGGTCTCGGCCCGGGTGGAGAAGGTTCATCCCGACGGGAGGCGCGAGGGGAGCGTGCTCGACGTGGTGGAGCGCGCGCACGTAACCCTGGTGGGCAGGCTGTGCGTCGAGGGCCGGAGCGCGTGGGTGGAGCCCCAGGGAGAGCGCATACCGCACCTCGTAGTGCTGGACGCGAAGGAGCGCCGGGAAGCCAGGCGGGGCGAGTGGGTGGAGGCGGAGATCACCCGCTATCCCACCCAGAAAGAGCCCGCCAGAGGGCGCATCCTGCGGTCGTTCGGCTATCCCGAGGACCCCGCCGCCGAGGGGCGGATGGTGCTCGCCAAGCACGGGATACGCGAGGAATTTCCCCAAAAGGTGCTGGATGAGGAGGCGAGGCTCTCTCCGCCGGGAGAAGACGATCCCTTTCCGGAGGGGGTGGAGGATTTGCGGGATCTGTGCGCGTTCACGGTCGATCCTTTCGACGCGCGCGACCGTGACGACGCGGTTTCGATAGAAAAGTTGAAGTCCGGCGGATGCCGCCTGGGCGTCCACATCGCCGACGTGGGCCATTACGTGAAAGGGGGCGGCGCGATCGACAAGGAAGCCCGCGACCGGGGGACGAGCGTGTATCTGCCGGACCGGGCGGTGCCCATGCTGCCGCCTCGCCTGACGGGGGAGGTGTGTTCCCTGCGCGAGGGAGCCGTTCGCCGGACCCTGAGCGTCTTCATCGATTTCGACCGCTATGGAAACCAGACGGCGATGCGTCTCACCTTCGCGCGGATTCGCTCGCGCGCTTCCCTGACCTACCGCGGTGCCGCCGCCGTTCTGGAGGGCGGTGAGATTGCGCAAAAAGAAGAGGCCGAAAGCGCACGCGCCCTCGAAGAACCGCTCCGGGAACTCGCAGCCCTTGCGGACAAGCTCTTTGCAGGGCGCATGCGCCGCGGCAGCCTCGATTTCGACCTGCCCGAAGCGCAGGTGCTGCTCGATGAGGAGGGAATGCCTAAGGGCGTCGCGCGCGCGCCGAGAACCTCTGCGCACCGCCTCATCGAGGAGTGCATGCTGGCGGCGAACCGGGCGGTGGCGGAATACCTCGCCGAGGCGGGCGGGGCTTCGGTCTTCCGCGTCCACGAAGCGCCTGATGAGGAGAACCTGGAGGGTTTGAGGGCGATTCTCTCCAGACTGGGTCTGAAAGCCCCGCGTATTGAGGCGCTCAAGCGGCCGGGCGGGCTTCAGGAGGTATTCGACGCCGTGCGAGGTTCGGACGTGGAACGCTATGTGAATCTCGCCGCCTTGAGAAGCATGAAGCTCGCGCGCTACGAGGCGGCGCCCGCCCTCCACTTCGGACTGGGTTTTGAGCGCTACACGCACATCACCTCGCCCATCCGCCGGTACGCGGACCTCTGCGTCCACAGGAGGCTCGCGCGGCTCATGCGCGGCGACGGCGGAAAGCCGCATGCCAAGCCGCTTGCCGCCCTTTGCCATGATATTTCCGAACGGGACCGGGCGGCGGAGGCCGCCTCACGCGAGATGGTGGATTTCATGAAAGCGCTCTTCATGCGCGATAAGATCGGCGAGCGTTTTCGCGGCCACGTCTCGGGCGTCGCGAATTTCGGGATTTTCGTGGAACTGGAAGATATGTACGTTGAGGGCATGGTCCCCCTCGAATTCATGACGGATGACTATTACGCCTTCATTCCCGAAGAACACGCGGTGTATGGCCGAAGGACGGGCCGGCGGTTCCGCCTGGGCGACCCCGTCACCGTGCGGGTGGAGGGCGTGGACCTGGCGTCGCGGCGCGTCACTTTTCAACTGATGGCGGGCGGTACGAGAGAGTTGGTCGGCGATGCAGCCGAATCGCGCCGCGCGAGTCTCACCGACCGCCGACGCCCCGAGGGAAAGAAACCACAGGCTCCACGGCGCAGGAAGAGGGGGAAGGCGGCGCCCCGGCGGGGCAGACGCCGTTGAGGCTCTGAAACGGGGTTGTTGAAAAAGCTCTTTTTTAAGGGGTAGGGGGGGTGGTTCCGACGAGGGAGAGGGCGAGTGAGGTGAGTCCAAGGGCTGTCCTGTGCCTGTCCGAATGTACTCAATAGGGGCCGTTCGCGAACGGCCCCTACAATCGAGGTTGGCATCGACGTCATTCCGGCGCATGCCGGAATCCAGAGCCGATGAGGATCAAGTTGCTCCGGTCTTTCATGCCCTCACCCCTCGGGTAGAAAAAGACGAAGAGCAAAGACGAAAAGAAAAGTCCCTGGATTCCGGCATGCGCCGGAATGACGAACACAGCAAGAATCATACCCTCCCCGGTCGACTTCATGTGCCGAATCACGAAATCAGGACTTTTCCAACAGCCCCAGGCGCCAAGGCTTCTGATTCGTCTCACTTACTTCCCCATAAAATTTCCTTGGTGGCGAAAAATCCCCTAAAGGGCTATATTGTTTCTCGATGACGAGGGAGACGCGGGGAGCGATGCGCTCCTTTTTCTTTTTCCCCGGTTTCGTGAGGTGTGTGATGGCGGGCGGCATTAAAATCGTAGCGGAGAACAGGCGCGCCCGCGCCGATTATGCGATCGATGAGACCTACGAAGCGGGGCTCGTCCTCACGGGCACGGAGGTGAAGGCGCTCCGCGAGGGCCGCGCGAATCTGAAGGAGAGCTACGGCGACATCATCAATGGGGAGGCCTGGCTGGTCGATTGCCATATCAGCCCCTACGGACACGGCAACATCCACAACCACGAGCCCACGCGCAGGCGGAAGCTCCTGCTCCACAAGCGCGAGATCGGCCGCTTGATCGGCCGCGTGAACGAACGCGGCATGACGCTCGTTCCGATGAAGATGTATTTCGCCCGGGGCCGCGCCAAGGTGGAGATCGGCGTCGGCAAGGGCAAGAAATTCCACGACCGCCGCGAGGAGCTCAAAAAGCGCGCCGCGAACCGCGAGATCGAGCGCGCGCTGAGGGAGAGGAACAGGTGATACGGGACATTTTCAGGGACTATACGATGCGCTGGTGGCAGGTGAGTCTGCTCAAGGTCTCGATGGTTGCGTTCGGTCTGGCCGTCGGCGCCACCTGGCCGGGAGCGTTCGAGGGCTGGCTGCTCTGGCTGTGGCTGATATTCCTGCTCCCCGCCGCGTATCTGAGCTACGTCTTCTATCCCGAGATGTGGAGGAGAAGTAGAAAATAGCGTATACGAATCGGGCCCGGGGCGATGATCGCCGCCTCGGAATCCGGTGTTCATCTCTCATGGGGGCGATCCGGTTTCGACGGGAGGATTTGAAGTCTGAGCTGCGCGTCGGGGACGCCACTTGGCCCCGTTATCAATGTGGCAAAATCACACCAGCCGACAACGAGCTGGCTCTCGCTGCCTAGACGCTAGCGAGCGTTCCCCCTCGCCTCGTCCGCGGGTGGGGTGCGGAACGTCATGATGCGGACTAGCCGACCCAGGTTTCGGTCCGGAGCCTGCTAGGCGAATTCGAATCGGACTAGTCCGGAGGATGGCCCGCCGGTGGGCTTGGTCCCGGGCGAAACCCTCACCACCGGCTACGCGCGTAGACGCTCACGACGGAAGCCTTTCGGACGCGGGTTCGATTCCCGCCGCCTCCACCAGAATGCAATACTTGCGGCGAGGTGCGCTGCCGAGCGGACGGGAGTTCAAATGACCGAAAAAAGTACGATTCAGAACATGGCTCTGTTCTGTGATTTCGAAAATATCGCCCTTGGCGTGCGCGAAGCCAAATACGCGGATTTTGATATTCAAAGAGTGCTGGAGCGCTTGCTGCTCAAGGGCAGCATAGTCGTCAAGAAAGCCTACTGTAATTGGGCGCGCTACAAGGAATTCAAGGCTCCCATGCACGAGGCGGCCTTCGAACTGATCGAAATACCGCACGTCCGCATGTCCGGCAAGAACTCCGCCGACATTCGTATGGTCGTCGATGCATTGGACCTCTGCTATACCAAGGCGCACGTCGATACCTTCGTGATCATCAGCGGCGATTCCGATTTTTCGTCCCTGGTCAGCAAGCTCCGCGAGAACAACAAGGTGGTTGTCGGCGTCGGCGTGAAGAACTCGACCTCCGACTTGCTGACCTCGAACTGCGACGAGTTCATCTATTACGACGATTTGATGCGCGAATCCAAAAAACAGGGAAAGGCCAAACGGAAACGGCCGACCGCCCGCGCCGGAAGAAAGAAAGTCGCCGACGGCGAAGAGGAAAAACGGCTGGAAGGGCTCAATCTGGTCCTGGAGACGACCGAGGATCTGGCCCGGGAGCGGGGCGAGGAAGAAAAGGTCTGGGGATCGATGGTGAAGCAGGCCTTGAAACGCCGCAAGCCGGGATTCAGCGAATCCTATCATGGATATAAAACGTTCAAACACTTGCTCGAAGACGCGAAAGCCCGCGGGATGCTGGAACTGGAATTCGACAAAAAGTCCGGCGGATACATCGTGAAGAGTGTGCAACTCGATGAATAGGCGCGCTTAGACGCTCACGACGGAAGCCTTTCGGACGCGGGTTCGATTCCCGCCGCCTCCACCAGAGATGATGAGAATGCGGCTCGCTTTAGAGGCGAGTGTGATTCGTTGGCTTGCCCGGTCATTCCTTGTTATATTTTCTGAAGTCTATTTTCAAAACATAGGGAGTAATGATGAAGCCGAGCGAAGTAATCTTCGAGGTTACCGAAGCCCTGGAAGGCGGCTATGACGCCCGGGCCTTGGGATACAACATTTTCACCCAGGGAGAGGACTGGGATGATCTGAAGGCAATGGTCAGGGACGCGGTGCTTTGCCATTTCGGTGAAGAGGACGCGCCCGGAGTAGTCAGGTTGCATCTTGTCAAGGACGAAGTTATCGCAGTATGAGGTTACCGCGTGACCTGTCCGGTGATGACTTAGCTGGACGATTACGACGCCATTTTGGCTATCGACTCGATCGCCAGAAGGGTAGTCACATGACACTGACTGTCGTTGCGCAGGATTCAGAGCACAGCCTGACTATACCAAAACATCGCTATATACGCGTTGGAACGTTGAGTGCAATAGTTTCTAATGTCGCTATACACTTTGGATTGACACAAAGTGAAGTGAGTCGACGCCTATTTGGAAATTAACTTAGAAACTTTAATCTGTATTTGTCGGAACAACTCATCACAAAAAATTGATTGTCCATTTCTCGGAGCCGGATGCGGCGATCAGGCTTCTCAACCGTCTTCCTCCCCCTCCTCGCCCTTCGTCTCCGGGAACCATTCCAGAAAACCCTCTTCGGTGGCGGGCGGGAAGGGCCACTGGTCCCCGCGCATGGCGGAGAGCGTGCGGTCGGGACCGGGCTGGAACTGCCGGGCCGGTTCGCCGACGAGCGTTCCGTTCTCCATCCATTTCTCGTCGCTTCCGTACATCTGTCCCTCGAGGATTTCGCTCAAGCGGGATAGCACGTCGGCGTAATCGGGGTCCGAGAAAAGATCGACGAGTTCATGGGGGTCTTCTTCTAAATCGAAGAGCTGGAAGTAGTGCCCGACCGGGTAGTAGATGAGCTTGTGGCGCCCGTCGTGGATCATCCGGGAGGAATGCGCATCCTCGCCCGCCTCGCCGAAGAGGAATTCCCGCTTGGCGTCCCCCACCATCGAGAGGCCTTCCACCGTCTCCGGGATATCGATGCCGCACAGGTCGAGCAGGGTGGGCATGACGTCCTGCAGTCCGACGAGGCGGTCGTCGACCCGGTTAAAGCCTACGCGCGCATCGTCCGGCAGGCCCACGAGGATCATCGGGATACCGGCGGAGTACTCGTAGAAGACGCGCTTGGCCCACATGCCGTGGTTGCCGAGCATGTCGCCGTGGTCCGAGGTGAAGCAGATGATGGTGTCGTTGGTGAGGCTCTCCTCGCGCAGGGTGCCGATGATGATGCGTATCTGGTGCTCGATATGGGTGCAAAGCGCATAGAACGCCCGGCGCGCGTCGATGATCTCCCCCTTGCCGTAAAGGTCGCCGCGGGCCTGGGTGGCTTGCGCGTTGTAGGGGAGCTCGCCGCGCTCGCGCGCCCATTCGCCCACGAACGGCTCATCAATCGGAATCTCGCGGTAGATGTCCAGATAGGCCTGGAGCGGCACGAGCGGCGGGTGCGGATGGCGGTAGGAGAGATACCAGAACGCCGGCCGCCTCGGGTCGCGCCGCTTGATGGTGCGCGCCATCATGCGGGTGGTCCAGTTCGTGGGGTGCGTCGCCTCGGGCAGGTGCCACGCCCGGTAGGTGTACTGGTTGTTCCCCATGCCGTGATCGAACTGGCGGCCCGTGTGGCCGATGTCGCCGAGGTAGATGTCGTAATCATCCGCGACGTTGTAGATCGAGCGCCCTTCGTCGTCCAGGATGACGTCGTCGAAGCCGATGCGGTCGCGCTGCGGATAGACGTGGATCTTGCCGACCGCGTAGGCCTGGTAGCCCGCGTCGCGGAACGTCTGCGCCATCGTCGGCAGGTGGTCGGGCATCAGCATCGTCGGGCTGAAAACGCGGTCGCCGTGGGCGCGCGCGCTCGCGCCGGTCATCAGCGTGCGCCGCGCCGGTATGCAGAACGGGTGTTCGGAATAGGCGTTCGTGAAGCGCACGCCGTTCTTGCAGAAGGTGTCGAGCGTCGGCGTCAGGATGCAGGGGTGACCCGCCGCCCCCAGGAGGGGCGAGGACCAGTGGTCGGTATTGATCAAGAGGACGTTCGGTCTTGTTTGCATCTATCACTCCCTAAGACGGTTAAGGCCGTTTTCTGTCTTGTTGCAACGAAATTCATGCGGAACCCAAGTATAAAGACGCTACTCCGGTATCGATTCAAGCGCGTACGGGTCGGCGCTGAAAAGCGCCGTGTCCGCGGGCAGGCGCGCGGATTTCCGGATGACGAGGCGGCCCTTGATGAACTCCCTCGTCGGCGACCGCTCAGGATCCTCCATGAGTTCTTCCAGCATTCCAACGGCGCGGCGGCTCATCTCCTCTGCGCTCGAGGTGATGGTCGTCAACTCGAATCCCTTCCAGGCCGCCTCGGCAGCGTCGTTGAAGCCGACTATCGAAACGTCTTCGGGGACGCGCAGGCCTGTCTCGTAGCGAATCGCATCCATCGCGCCCATCGCCATGATGTCGCTCGCGCAGAATATGGCGTCCGGCCTTCTGTCCAGTCGCATGAGGTCGAGCGCCGCAGCAGACCCTCCATCGTAAGTGAAATTGCCCTTTCTGCGCAGTGGACGGCGCCCGCCCAGGTGTTTCACACGCTCGAAAAAACCGCGCTCGCGGTCCGCGCTCGTCGAGGTATCTTCTAGGCCGCTGATGAACGCCAGCCGCTCGTGCCCGCCGGCGAGGAGGAAATCCGCCGCGAGTCTTCCCGCGTAGAGGTTGTCGGCGCTGATGGCGCTGAAAGCGGTATCTGAGAGATAGCGGTTGATGAGGACGACCGGAACGCCTGCGTCGCGGCACAACCTCGCCGATCGCGAGGCAAGACGCGAAGAGGCGAGTATGACGCCGTCCACCTGGTAGGCGATCACGTCCGGCATGAAATCATCGATGTCCTCGCTGCTCGGCACCGAGAACAACAGCGCCTGGTATCCGCCGCTTCGCAACTCGTGGCAGAGCCTGTGCAGAATCGAGAGGTAGAAGGAGTACTGGAGGTCGGCGATCACCACGGCGATGATTTGAGAACGTCTCGTGATCAGGCTGCGCGCGATGGCGTTGGGCTTGAACCCCAGTTTTTGCGCCGCCTCGTGTACGCGCGCGCGCATGGCCTGCGAAGCGTAGCCCCGCTCGGAAAATACGCGCGATACCGCCGATTGGGAAACGCCGGCCGCCGCCGCCACGTCGTATGAGGTGACGTGTTTGCGCTTGAGCCGCCCATTGGCCGCCTTGCCGTTGAATCGGGCTTTATTCTTCATGGCGAGCCCCACGAAACCGGCGGGAGACGATGGGCCAACCCACCACCAGGATAGTGAGCACGAAGATTCCAAGCGCGATAGGATGCGTGAAAAACGCGAGAAAACTTCCGTCGTTCATCATCATCCCCTGGCGGAAGGATTCCTCAAAGGTTTTCCCCAACGCCATTCCAATGACGATGGGGGCCATCGGGACCCCGTTGAAGCGCAGCAACACCCCCACGACGCCGGCGATGATCGCCGCGACGACGTCAGCGGGATTGCCGCGAACCGCGAAGGCGCCGACGAGCGACATCAGCAGAACCATCGCCATCAGGATCGCCTCGGGCAGGCGCAGCAGCCGTGTGAACACCTGGGAGCCCAGCAGGCCCGCGAAAAACATCAGGATGTTGGCGAAGAAGAGAATGATGAACGCGCCCATGATCAGTTCGGGCTGGTTGCGGAACAATTGCACGCCCGGCACCAGGCCGTGAATCAGGAGCGCGCCCATGATGACGGCGGTCGCGCCGTCTCCGGGAATGCCGAGCGCGAGAGTAGGGACCAGAGCGCCGCCCGTCACCGCGTTGTTGGCGGCTTCCGACGCGATGACACCCTCCGGCTCTCCCTTGCCGTATTGGTCGCGCCGTCGGGACGCCCGCTTCGCTTCCGCGTAGCTCACGAACGTGGCGACCGTCGCCCCGGTTCCAGGGAGTACGCCGATGAAGGTGCCGATGACGCTGCTTTGGATCAGGGTGCGGAGTCTCGTCCGCCATTCGGGCCATGGCGCCACCCGGAACCCCACGCCCGAGAGCAGGTGTTCCGTTTGCCCCTCCTCACGTATCGCCGCTCTGCTGAAGACTTCCGACATCGCGAAAAAGCCCACGAGCACGCTGATAAGCGAGAATCCGCCGGAGAGTTCAGCGATGCCGAAATGAAAGCGCGAGAGGCCCGTCATCGTATCAGGACCTATGGTCGCCAGGAACAAACCGATTGCGCCCGCAATCAAGCCCTTGAGCGTACTCCCCCGCGATACCCAGGCGATGCACGTCAGCGCGAACAGGATCAGGGCGAAAGTCTCGACCTGGCCGAAACGCACGCCGAACGCCGCCAGTTGTGGCGCCGCGAGCATCAGGATGATCAGCGAGAACAGGCCCCCAACGACCGAGGAGACCGTGGCCCAGCCGAGGGCGAGGTCGGCTTTTCCCTGCTGCGTCATGGGATAGCCGTCGAACACCGTCGCCGCCGACTGCGGCGTGCCCGGGGTGTTGATGAGAATCGCGGAGATGGAGCCGCCGAACACGGAACTGCAATAGATGCACAGCACCAGGGCGATCGCCGCGTTGACCGACATGGAGAACGTGAAGGGCAGCGCCACGACAAGCGCGACCACCGACCCCATGCCGGGCAGGGCGCCGATGAAGGTGCCGAAAATCGTTCCGGCGATAATCGCAGCGAAGACCTCGAGGGTCATGAATTGCTCGAATGCGACTGGCAGATGTTCCATGGCGGCTAGAAGCTGTCAAACCAGGGAGAGTGCGGGAGCGGCAGCTTGAACACGTGAATGAACAGCAGCCAAATTCCGATGGGGAATATGAAGCTCAATACGGTCAGGATCACTGGGCGGCGATAGCCGAACGCCCACGTGAAGAGGAAAAACCCGGGAATCGTCGCAATGAGGAAGCCCGCCCCCAGCATGGCGAACGCGGCGAGGATCGCGACGGCCGACACGGCTCCCAGCTTTCCCCACTGAACGGCGGGGTAGGCTTCTGCGTCATCCCGGAAGAATCCGCCGATGCACTGGATCGCCGCAAACAGCATCCATGCGATGAGGAATATCCTCGGAACGAACACGGTGGAGACGTCGCCGAATTGTCCACCTTGTTGATATTCGGCGGAATACGTCGTTAAAAACAGCAGCGCGGCGGCGAGAAAAAGCGCCGCGCCGTAGATTCTATCCGTCGCCATTCCTGGGCCACCCGTATTCTCGGACCGGCGCGCCTCATTGGGAAGCGCGCCGGCCAGGAAACCGTTATTTTATCAAACCCACCGCCCGCAGGAGGTTGCCGTTCTGTTCGAACTGCCGGCGGAAGAAGGCCTTGAATTCCTTGTGCGGCATATACCGGATGAGGCGTTTCGCCTTTTTCATGTTCGCCACGAAGCTCGGCTTTTTCACCGCGGCGTCGCAGGCATTCGAGAGCTTCGAGACGATGGCGGAAGAGGTTCCGCGAGGAGCGAAAAACCCGAACCACACGAAGGATTCCACCGGCTTGCCGAGTTCAGCGAGCGTCGGGACGTTCGGGAATTCCCTGGAGCGTTTGGAGTCCAGCAGGGCCAGGGGCCGCAGGCCGAACCTCTGGGCCGCATCGCCGAACCACACCGTCACGTCCACCCGGCCGCCGAGCATGGATTTCGCGACCTGGTTGATGCCCTGGTGGGGGACGTACTTGAACTTCACCCCGTAGGCGTTGGCGACGGCAGCCTGGGCGATATGGGGGAGGGAACCCGGCGGCGGACCGGCGGTCACGACGGTGCCCTTCTTCGCCTTGGCGATGATTTCGTCGATAGATTTGATCGGGGAGTCCTTGAGCACCACCACATATAGCGGCCCTTGCGCCACCATGCAGATGGGTTCAAATGAGTCGGCGTTATAGCTCGTCTTGCGGATGTGGGGCTGGGTCGTCGTGGTGCCCACCGGCATGAAGCCCAGGTTGTAGCCGTCCGGCTTCGCCTTGGAGAGTTGCGTCGCGCCGATGGTGCCGCCGGCGCCCGTCACGTTGCTGACAATGATGTTCTTGCCCAGAATCTTCTCCACTTCGGCGGCGAAAAACCGTCCGGGGACGTCCGTTCCCCCGCCTGCGCTGAAGGGAATCATCATTTTGATCGTGCGCTCCGGGTACTCGGCCCACACCGGCGACGCGGCGATCAGAATTCCAGCGGCTGCGACCACGACCGTCAGGTTACGGAAAACCTTTTTCATGGCATTACCCCCTGTAGGTAGGTCTTGATGTGCATTCGAATGCAGAATATTTATAAAATATAGGCTCAAAGCAAACGGCCGTCAATAAGGAGAAAATGCTTGACGGCCACAGACCCCCCAACTCTCTTTACTCTCGCGCTCCATTGCATTCCGGCGTTCGCGCGGATTAAAATGCGCCCGTCTTCGAGGCGGCGTCGCCGGGTCTTTCCGTTTGTTTTGAACAATCTGTCCGGGTTCGCGTCGACTTGAGTCGGTAGGTTTCACGAGGCATTCATAGGGGGTGTGGAGCATGTCGCGCCTGGAAGAAAATGGATCCTCCGCCATCGCCGCAGAGCCGACCCTCGAGCCGCGCCTTCGCTATCTGAATCGCGAGCTTTCCTGGCTCTCCTTCAACTGGCGCGTGCTCGACGAGGCGAGCAATCTCCGTCACCCTCTATTGGAGCGGCTGCGCTTCCTCTCGATATCGGCGAGCAACCTCGATGAATTCTTCATGGTGCGCCTCGCGGGCCTCAAGGGCCAGGTGGCCAACGGCGTGACCCAGAAAAGCCTCGATGGGCGTACGCCCGCCGAGCAGCTGGCCGAAGTCACCCAGGAGAGCGCGCGGCTCATCCGTGAGCAGGAGGCGGTGTGGCGGCGCTTGCAAGTTGAACTCGCCGGGGCCGGCATCTCGGTGGTGACCGCGAATGACCTGAATGCGGAAGATGTAGACTGGCTGGGCGACTATTTCCTGAAACAGGTATTTCCCGTATTGACGCCCCTCGCCATCGACCCGGCGCACCCGTTTCCCTTCATCGCCAATCGCGGTTTTTCCCTGGCGCTGGAACTCGAAGCCATCAAGGGCGCGCGAAAGATGCGGGCGCTGGTGCCCCTGCCCGATCAGGTGCGCCGCTTCACCCGTCTTCCCGGAGAGGAGGTTCGCTTCATCGCGCTGGAGAATCTCGTGCGCCTGTTCATCGATCAGTTGTTCCCGGGCTACCGAATCGTCGGCAGCGGCGTGTTTCGTCTCATCCGCGACAGCGACATCGAATACGAAGAGGAGGCCGAAGACCTCGTCCTGTTGTTCGAGACCATGCTGCGCAGGCGGCGGCTCGGCGGCGTGGTGCGCCTGAACCTGAGCGCCGACATGCCGGACTCGCTGCGCGAACTGGTGATCGATGAGTTCGACGCGCAGCCCGAGGACATCGTGGAGCTGACCGGCACGATCGGCATGGCGCAACTTGACGAACTGATCGATTGCGGACGGCAGGATCTGATATTCCCGGCCTATCGGGCGCGCTTTCCCGAACGCATCCGCGAGTACGACAACGATTGCTTCGCGGCGATTCGCCACAAAGACATAATCGTCCATCACCCCTACGAGAGTTTCGACGTGGTGGTGCAGTTTCTCGATCAGGCGGCGGCCGACCCGAACGTGCTTGCGATCAAGCAGACGCTCTACCGCACCACCGACGAGTCACCCATCGTGAAGGCGCTTATCGCGGCGGCGGAATCGGGCAAATCGGTCACCGCGATGGTGGAACTCAAGGCGCGCTTCGACGAGGAGACGAACCTCAAGCTCTCCCGTTCTCTGGAGCGCGCCGGCGTCCATGTGGTGTATGGCTTCATGAAGCTCAAGACCCACGCCAAGGTTACATGCGTGGTGCGGCGCGAGGGAGAAGATCTGCGCAGCTATGTGCATTTCGGCACGGGCAATTATCATCCGATCACGGCGCGCATATATACCGACCTCTCGTTTTTCACCTGCGACCAGCGACTCGCCCACGACGCCGCGCAGGTGTTCAACCTGACCACCGGCTACGCGCTGCCGGAAAGTTTCGACTGCGTCGCCGTGGCGCCCTCGGGCTTAAGAAAATCCGTGCTGGCAATGATTGACGAGGAGATCGCCAACGCCGAGGCGGGCCGGCCGGCCGGGGTCTGGGCGAAGATGAACTCGCTGGTCGACGGGACGGTGATCGACAAGCTCTACCAGGCGAGCGCCGCAGGCGTGCAGATCGATCTCGTTGTTCGCGGCATCTGCTGCCTGCGTCCGGGCGTGCCGGGCCTCTCCGAAAACATCCGGGTCAAGAGCATCATCGGGCGTTTTCTCGAACACTCGCGCATCGTGTGTTTCGCCAACGGCCACCAGCTGCCTTCGCCTCATGCGAAGGTGTTCATGACCTCGGCCGACTGGATGCCGCGCAACTTCGATCGCCGCTGCGAGGTGCTGGTGCCGATAGAGAACGAAACCGTGCATCAACAGGTGCTCGAGCAGATCATGGTGGCCAATTTCAAGGACGACGCGCAAAGCTGGAACATGTCCGGCGACGGCGGCTACGAGCGCGCGCCGCTCGGGGAAGAAGATTTCACGGCGCACACCTATTTCATGACGAATCCGAGTCTGTCTGGTCGCGGAAGCGCGCTCAGGCGGGCCGGCGGCCCGGCGAGGTTGCGTATTGCGGAAGACGGCTGAACGACCGAGCCTCGTCGAAGAGGCGACCGACTCTCACGAACGCTATGGCGTAATTGACATTGGTTCCAACTCGATCCGTCTGGTCGTGTTCGAGGGATTGTTGCGCGCCCCCCTGCCCTTGTTCAATGAGAGAATCCTGTGCGGCCTCGGCCGCAACCTACACGACACCGGCCGGCTCGATCCGGAGGGCATCGATCAGGCGCTCTTGAACATCGAGCGCTTCGGGGTGTTGTTGTGCGCGATGGGTGTGGCGCGCTTCGACGCCATCGCCACCGCGGCGGTGCGCGACGCAGAGGATGGCGGCGCGTTCGTGGCCGAGGTGGAGCGGCGGTGCGGAATCAGCGTTCGCGTGCTTTCCGGCGCCGAAGAGGCAGAGCTGGCGGCGCTCGGCGTATTGAGCGGCATGCCGGGGGCAGACGGCGTCGTGGGTGACCTGGGCGGCGGCAGTCTCGAGTTGGTCCATCTGGTCGATGGCGTCATCGCCGAACAGGCGACGCTGCCTCTCGGCCCGCTCAACCTCTTCGCCGCCTCGGGCGGCCAGCGCAAGCGCGCGCGGAAGATTATCGACGAGGCCCTGGCCGAGTTGCCATGGCTCGCGAAAATGCGCAAGCGCGCTTTCTACGCCGTCGGCGGAAACTGGCGAGCCCTGGCGCACGCCCACATGGCGCATTCGCGCTATCCGCTCAACATCATTCACCATTATCGGCTTGGGCGCGGCGACCTTGCGAAAATCACCGACCTGGTCTCCCGCCAAAGCCGCGAATCGTTGTCAGGCATACGCGGCGTTTCGAACAGAAGACTCGATTTACTGCCGCTCGCGGCGCTGGTGATGGACCGTTTGCTGGCGGACGCCGCGCCGCGCGACGTGGTATTCTCCGCGCACGGTTTGCGCGAGGGGCTCGCCTTCGCGTGCCTGGGCGAGCGGAGCAGGAACAAGGATCCGCTGCTCAGCGCTGTGGGCGATATCTACGCCCGCACCGCGCGGTTTCCCGATCACGCCCCCGAACTGCTCGAGTGGACGGAAAACCTGTTTCCCGAAGAAAGCGGGTCCGAGCGCCGCCTGCGCCACGCCGTCTGCCTGCTCAGCGACGTCGGCTGGCGGGTGCACCCCGACTACCGGGCCGCCCAGGCCAGCGCAGAGGTGTTGCACGCGCGCTCCTTGCACGTCAATCACCAGGAGCGGGTGTTTCTCGCCCTGGCCGTCTTCGGCCGCTATACGAGCCGTGAGACCCAAGGGGAGTTGCGTACCGTCGAGAGGCTGCTGGATGGGGAAACAGCCTCTCGCGCGCGAATCATTGGTTCCGCCGTGCGTCTGGGCGAGACCTTGTGCGGCGGCGTGCCCGGTGTGCTGGAGCGCTTTTCGCTCAAGCCGTCGGCGCGCCGGGGTTCGCTGAAGCTGAGGTGCCGCCGCGGTGACCGCAACATGCTGGGCGAAGTCGTCATGCGCCGCTTCGAGGCTCTGGCCGCTTTGATGGAACTGGCGCCCGAGTTGCGCTTGCTGGAGGAGGACGCGGAGTGACGAGGTTCCGGGTCGTCCCTCTTGGTGGCGGATGAGGCTTTATCGGGAGCAGGTTAAGGATTTTTCGAAGAAGAATAGCGCCTTAGCTCTTCGGCAACTTCCGCGTAGGTGAACCACTCGGGGATTTCCTCCCCGCTCGCCATCATTTCACGAAGCCTCGTGCCGGATATCCGGAGGATTCGGGTGTTCTCGGGAATCCGGTCCACCGGCAGGTAGCGCCCCTCATCCGGGGCGTAGACCATCTCCTGGAACGGGACCATCTCGATCCCGCATTCGGCCTGGTGGGTTCTCAGCAGATCCTGGGCGGCGTAGGGGTCGTAGAAAGGCTCTCCCCGGCCGTCGACGCCGGGGCCGGCGTGATCCCTGCCCACGATGAAGTGGGTGCAGCCGTAGTTCTTTCTGATGAGCGCGTGCCAGAGAGCCTCTCTGGGGCCGGCCATCCGCATCGCCAGAGGCAGAAGCGACAGGGTGACGGAACCGGGCGCGTAATGCTTGAGGACGTGCTCGTAGCAGCGCACCCGGCAGATATGGTCGACGTCTCCGGGCTTCGTCATCCCCGCCACCGGATGCAGGAGCAGGCCGGCGCGGTTCTGCGAGGCGGCGCTTTGCGTCAGTTCGACGTGCGCCCGGTGCAGCGGGTTGCGCGTCTGAAAGGCGACAATCCGCTTCCATCCCATCGCCCGGAATTTCTCCCGCAACTCTCCGGGGGCATGGCGGTATTGCGGGAAATCGGCGTACCGGGGCAGGCGGATCCCGCGCAGGCGGCCGCCGATATAAAAAGGATTGGTTTCCTCAAACAGGTATCGAACCCCCGGATGCGCCCGATCGAGAGTGCCGAATACGTCCTGCGCTTCTCGCTCGGGGTCGGCCCGCCAGAGGTCTTCCGCGTCCAGGACGGCGAGGGGCTCTCCACCTTCGTCCCGCAGGGCGAGGCGGGGGCGCTTCTCGATGCCGTTCGCCTCTTTCCCGGATACGTCGAGGGCGACGGGGATGGGCCACAACGCTCCGTTTTCAAGGCGCATGGATTCGAGAACGCAGTCGTAGTCTTTTCGGTTTGAATATCCTCGTAGCGGCGCGAAGCCGCCGTTCAGCAGCAGTTCGAGTTCGCATAGCTGTCGGGCGTTCAGGGAAAGGTGAGGCAGATTGGCGGCCTCGCGTTCCAAAGCCGCTCTTTCCTCCTCGGGGACGAGGAGATGGGGGTGCTCCTGCGGGTCGTTCTGTGGAGGCAAACCGGATGCTCCCCTTTTAATGGAAACCCCAAAGGAGGGAATCCCGGTCTTCCTGCTTCCATACGCCCCGCTCGAGGCGTTCTTTTCTCTTTCCCTCGTGCCAGCGCTTGTACTCGATGGATGCGATGTTGGTGATGGTGTCGTTCTCATACAGTTGGCGCTTCTCGCGGGAGGAAAGGTCGTCCGGCGCCCCCGTGAGCGCGTAGCCGGATTCGCGCAGGGTCTCGCCGATGAGGCTTTCGATGACGCCAACGTCCGCCTCCGGCAGGCGATGCTTGTACATCTCGACGAAATCCGTCGTGATGGGGCGGCCCGTCTTGGCGTGTATCGGGGTTTCGGCCCACTTTCTCGTCGATGCGGTCTCATGGTGCGCGAGCATGGCGGGCGAGAAATCCTCGCCCAGGAATTCACACAGCTTCACCAGAACGGGTTCCGGCTCGGCGCAGAGCTCCTCATACCTGACGACGCAAAAAGAATCGGGCGCAAGCGTTTCTGCAGATTCGTTCACGCTCCGGACGAAGTCGCGCCACACCCCTGCGGTCGCGTAGAGGTTGTTCGGCCACAGCGCCGAATCCGCGATGTCGATGGCGACGTCCCGGCCGTCCCTGATGATGTGAACAAACTGCGCGCCCGGGTACATGGATTTGAGATCCTCCATGTAGAAGCAGACGCGCGGCGTCTTCTCTCCCCACCGCTCTTTTCCCTCGGATTTCGCATAGAGCCGGTGAAGGGCGGCGTACATCTCTGCAAAGGTGGGCTCACGCATTTCTTCGCGCACTTCTGCTGCGCTCGGCGAGACGGGCCATGCGCGAATCGTCGGCGTGGCGAGGGAGTCCTCGATCATCTCGGTGAGGTTGTCCTCAATCGACAAATCGCCGTAGCTGTAGAGATAGGGATAGATGAAATGCGTGAGCCATGCGGGCGGAGGCACCGCCAGGCGCGGGTGGGCGTCCAGGATCAACCTCAGAAGCGTGGAGCCTGAACGGGGCGAGCTGACGATGAATACGGGACGATCGGTGTTCTCGTTCATGAAGAGCTTCCTCTCAAGACGGCCCCGGCGCGTGAGCGGCTCGCTCCGGAGCTTGGTTCAAACGGGTGGGTTCCATCATTTTCATGCGGGGAAACGCATCGTCTCCCAGGGGTATTCGTCGGGATTTCCCCGCGTGAAGTGCATGGTTTTCTCAATCAGGTCGAAGATGACGGCGGTGCGGGTCGAACAGGGCTGCGCGCTGTTCGTCCGCGCACCCGGCGCGCGCAGATTAAGCGCGCAGATCGAACCCACGCCCCCGTCCCCTTCGGGCCCTTTCCAGGCGAGCGTTCTTTTCAGGCTGTCGAGCGCCTCGGCCTTGCTCATTCCCTGTGGGATGGACTCGTGGAGGCTATCAAGTGCGTTCTGCATGTATTCGCAGCGCGTCTCCCTGTCCTCGCGCACGTGTCCGGGGAGCCGGGCCTGTTCCTCCAGCAGGATGAGGCGCCCGTTGTTCCCGCGCGCCGCACAGCCTTCTGCGTAGACGCGGGATTCGATTCTGTTCTCGCAGTGCTCCAAAACGGCCACCTTCCCCGCCGCGTCGGCCAAGAGGAAGTTCCCGCCCCGCTGCCCGGTGCCCTTGCCCGTGTGTCTGGGGATGACGTCGTGCAGGTGGGGGAGCGTCTCATCAACCGTTTCGTAGCGTTCCAGGAGGCCTGCGGCGATGGCGCTTCTGCGGTCGACGTCCAGCGGGAAGTCCTTTTGCTCTTTGGCAGGCTCGTCTTTTTCGTCGAAAGGCCCCCGGTAATCCAGGAAAGAGCGGATGACGGCCAGGCCCTTTTCGTTCATGCCCGAATTCACGCCGGGCCGCGAGGACGTGTTGAAGCCCATGAAGTCGTTGCCCGCACCGCCGGTAATGCAGCCGTGCCAGTGGCCGACCTGCATGTAGTCCGAATTCTTGAGCGCGAAGGCGATCGCGTTCCCTTCAGAATCTACCGTCGCAACGGCGCCTATGGTGCACATTTTATTCTCCTCGCCAAAGACTTACCTGGTTAAGCTGTACCATTTTATGCGAGATTCACCCATACGGGGCTGCTCCAGGCTTTTTCCTGATCCACCTGAACCACGCGCACCCAATAGGTGTTCATGCCGGAATGCGCATCGGCGTCGATATACTCGAAGCGGGCCTCCGAGGGGCCGTCCGTCGCTGGCGCTCTTCCGACCTCAATCCGCTGTCCGAGCCTTCCGGCGTCCACGAAGGCGGAATTTCCAAGAAAGTCCCGGATACTCCCCCGAAGTTCCGCGTGTTGCGTCTGGATTTCCATCTCGCCCGCATCGCCGTCCAGTTCCATGTTGAACCCCCGGGAATCTCCCGCGGTGTAGAGGCTCCATGAGATACTCGATTCTGCGCTTACGTCAATTCGGTCGCGGTTGTCGACGAACGCGACGGGCTCGACTTCGAGGATTCGCGCTTCGCTCAAGGCCAGGCGCCCGTCCCACAGGGTGGAGCGCCCGCGTCCGCGCACGCGCGCGCCTGAGAACAGGACGCGAAGCCGGATCCCCTCCTGGTCCTGTGCGATTTTCTCGGTGTGGACCCGCGTTATCCCGCGGAACACCTCGATCCGCTCGATGGGGCCCGTGCCCACGGCCTCGACGGAGATGCGAGGGGGCCCGGCCCCATCTATCTCCTCTCCCATCCAATGGCCGTTCACGGTGAAGCGCAGGTAAATGCGCTCGCCGCTCGTGGCGTAGCAGCGGCGCGCCCTGATGTCGGACCAGATGGATTCCCGCGTCAGCTCACCGGCGTAGAGCGCCGTCAGGCCGTTGCGGGCAGCGAAGTGGCTCACGTCCTCGCTTGGATAACAGGCGCCGGGCTGGCCGTAGTGGTCGTCGCTCCCGGCGACGAAGCCCACCTTCATGTTCCGCTCGATGGATTCTTCGAGCATCCACTCGAACATGCCGTGCTTCGAATGAATCTCGATGACGGGTTCGAGTTCCGGGTCGTGAAACGCCAGGTTGGCGGGCCGACCGCCCACGTGCGGGAGGCTCAGCGCTCCTCCGCCGCGCAGTTGCGCGTGGAGCTTCGTGATGTGATCCCGATCCGTATCGGCGTCGGATAAGTCCGTCTGTAGCCAGTGGGAGCAGCGGTGGATCGCGTTTTCCTCATCGAAGAAGAATATGGCGTGGTCCCCGCCCATCGGGGTGGTGCCCGACCACTCATAGCCCAGGAACGGGACGAAGCGGCCCGGCTCATGAAAGGCGCGGGTCTTCTCTTTCAGTTCCTCCATGTCCTCGTTCGTGACCTCGAAGCAGTTCCCCTGGTGGGTGGTGAACTCGAGCGCGCCCGCGTCCCGGGCGAAGCGGTAGAACTCCTCGAAACTGTTGACGCCCACCGTTCCGGCCGTCTGGCCCCCGTGAAAATCCCCCCAGTGGAGGCGCGGGCCCTCTATCCGCCCGCGCACCACGACGGGGTTCGTGAGCGCCTCGCGCCCCGCCCCGTCCCTGACGCGGATTCGCGCCACGCCCTCGCTCTCAAAAGTTATTTCCTCCGTCCGCAGCAGCGCGATGCCGTCTCCACCAAAGCGCAACCCCCCGGGAAGGCCCAGATCAGCACCCTCGGCTTCCAGCGAGATCTCCTCCGAGCAGCCTTCCGCGATGTTGCCGTGCCTGTCTTCCGCCTTGACCAGCAGCCATCCCTTTTCGCCGACGGCGGCCTCTGAGGTCATGATGGCGACGAGGCTGCGCGCTTCTCCTCCCTTGATACGTAGCGTCGGCGAACCCGGCAGGGGCTGAAAGTTCCCCGCGCCGAAGGGATCGACGAAAACCTTGAACTCGAAATTGCTCTCGCTGAAGGTCTGCGCCTTGAGGCCGGGACTTCCCCCGCTCGTATCGCCCAGCGTGATCTCGATACTGTTGCCCTCCCAGAGACACCCGTCCAGAACGTCGACCGTCAGGGCCTGGCGCCAGTGGCGGATATAACCGCGCCTCTCGAATCTGGGCGCGAGCACCGCTTCGGAACCGGAGTGGAGCCTGACCGTGGTGTAGTTCTCCCCCTCGGGGTCGTCGAACTGCGGCGCGCCCCAGTTGCTGACCTGCCGGAATGCGACCTTGATGGAGCCGCGCTCGTCGATCCCCCAGCGCCCCACCTCGTAGCGGATTCGCCACGTGCCGAACTCGCCCGCCACCGCGTCGGCGGCGGGTTCGACTTCGGCTGAGCCCAACTCATCCGTCCAGTTCCGTATCGTCCAATCCGGGAGACGCACTATCCTTTCCTTTCCGGGGTTGTTGAATAACCCTGTTTCAAGAACGGGCGGACACTTAGGTCCGCCCCTACACAAGACACGATGGTACTGTAGGGGAGGACCTGTGTGTCCTCCCCCCCTCCCTCGCACTTGCCTCGATCCCCCAACCCCCCTTGTCAGGCCCCCAACCCCCCTTGTCAGGGGGGCTTTTTCCACAACCCCTTACAAAGCGGCTCCTTACTTCGCCATCATGGCCGACTTGGGCAGTTTGATGCCTTTCTCCTTGTAATAGCGAATCGCGCCCGGGTGCACGGGGATGTTCGCCTTCGTCATCTTGTTGATGTCGAGGGCTTCCCAGGATCTGTGGGCGAGCACGAGATCCTTCTTGTTCGCGAAAGTCGCCTTCACCACCTCGTAGACGAGGTCGTTCGGCACGTGCGCGCCAGAGCCGAGCCAGTTCGTCTGCCCGATGGTCTTGACGGGCTTCGGATTCCCCTTGTACATGCCGCCGACGATCTCGGTCTTCACGTAGAAGGGGTATTTCGCAAGCATCATCTCCGCCCACTTCCCGTGCCCCAGCCCGAACACGCGGAAAGGAAGCTGGGAGGTGATGGAGGCGACGGCGGGATGAGGCGGCGCGCCTATCGTGGCGGCGACGTCCAGAATGCCGTCCTGCATCATCCGGTTCGCCTGCCCGTGGCCCACGTTGGTCACCTGGCTGGGCTTGAGGCCGACCACTTTCATGAGATTGCGCCCGAAGCGGTCCACGCCGCTGCCTGGACGGCTGATGTTCAAGCGTCTTCCCTGGATGTCCTCGGCCTTCATGATGGGGCTTTTCGCAGGCGTCCAAAACTGCACGCCCGAGCTGTCCACCGGCGACATGATGCGGAGGTTCTTGTAGCGCTTGCCCTTGGCGAAGCCTCTGCCGTGATAAGCGGCGTCCGAGATGCTCGAACTCGTGCCGAAGCCGAAGTCCTGCCTGCCCTGGCTGATGAGCCTGGCGTTCACCGTGGCGCCTGCGGTGGATTCCACCGAGGAGTTAAGCTTCAAGACCTTGTTCAGCACGCTGGACCAGCCCAGCGCCTGGAACTGGATGGTTCCCTGGAGCGGCCCGCCACCGATGGTGATGCGCTTGGGCCAGTCTTTTCTGGCCCCTTCGGCGGGAGCGGAGCACAAAGCTCCTAAGGCGAAGGCGGCTATGATCGCAAAAACCAGGGGTTTCATCTGCTTTGCGGGGAAATTCATGGTCTTTCCTCCTGTGCATGAGATGTGAATGTTGCGGTGTTCACGCGAAAGTCTCGGTTTATGAACTCTCCTCTAGCGCATCCTCTTTTTGCTTCTCGTTACGGGTTTTCTGGTACCAGGCGATAAGGTCGCCCCCCAGCCCCAGGCCGAGAACGACGAGGCCGATTACATCCGTCAGACCGTCGGTCAGGATCAGCAGCAAGGAAGCCACCCCCAGCACGCCCCTGCGCCACAGGGAGATTCCCTGGTCGATGACGCACCTCGCCAGTGCATACATGCCGAATAGGGCCGTGGCCACTGCCAACCCGATCCCTCCCCAGGAGCCCTGCATCAGGAGAGAATCCCCGTAGACGAACAGGAACGGGACGATGTAGGCGGCGATTCCGAGCCGCACCGCCATGAAGCCGACCTGCATGGGATGGGCGCCTGCGAGCGCGCCCGCGGCGAAGGCGGAAGCCGCGACGGGCGGGGTCATGGTGGCCAGGACGGCGTAGTAGAAAATGAACATGTGGGCGCTCAGGAGCGGAAACCCCAGCTTCACGAGCGCGGGGCCCGCCGCTGCGGCGGCGACGAGGTAGGCG
This sequence comes from Nitrospinota bacterium, assembly GCA_026706735.1. GTDB lineage: Bacteria > UBA8248 > UBA8248 > UBA8248 > UBA8248 > Bin107. Next base: position 29,567 of record JAPOYD010000007.1, read on the forward strand.
GCGACCGTTGGCACGCCCATCCCCAGGACGATGGAGACCAGCATGACGGCGAGAAGCCCCAGCATTTTGCTGTCGCCCACGTAGGAGAGCAACAGATCGGTGACTTTGAGCCCCAGCCCCGTGAGCGACAGGACGCCCACGACCACGCCCGCCAGGGCGCTGGGCGTCGCGACGTGGATGGCGCCTTCCATCGTCCGGTAGAGCGCCTCGGCCACCCTTTTCGCCCCCATGCGCGTCTCCTGCCGGAACCAGCTGGCGACTACCGCCGCCCCGATGGCGTAAAAGGCCGATTTCATCGGCGAGACCCGCACGTAGACCAGGAAGTAGATGAGGACGAAAATGGGCAGGAGCAGGTGTCCGTTCTGGCGCAGGACGTCCCACAGGTTGGGGAGTTCACTCCTGGGCAGACCGCTTAATCCTAAGTTTTTCGCTTCGACGCCGATCATGAAATAGACCGCCACGTAGAACAGAATGGCCGGTATGAGGCCCGCCGCGGCGATTTTGAGATAGGGGATGCCGGTCACCTCGGCCATCACGAACGCCGTCACGCCCATGACGGGAGGCATGAGCTGCCCGCCGGTGGAGGCGACGGTCTCCACGGCGCCCGCGAAGGCGGGTCGATAGCCGATGCTCTTCATCAGGGGGATGGTGAAGGTGCCGGTCGTCACCACGTTCGTCACCGAACTGCCGGACATGGTGCCGAAAAGGCTGCTGGCGAATACCGCCACCTTGGCCGGCCCGCCTCTCGCGCCGCCCGCGATGGCCAGGGACGTATCGATGAACAGCCTTCCTGCGCCGGAACTCTGAAGAGCGGATCCGAAGAGGATGAAGAGGATGATGAAAGTGGAGGAGGCCGCCAGCGGAGGCCCGAAGATTCCCTCCAGACTGAAGAGATAGGTGATTACGCGCGGAAACGGATAGCCCCTGTGCCCCCAAAGGCCGGGCAGGTAGTCGCCCCACAGCGCGTAAGCCAGACAGACGAGGGCGAGGATCGGGAGCACGTAACCCTGCAGGCGGCGTCCCATCTCCAGAATGACGAGGAACGTGATGGTGGCGAAAATGACGTCGTAGATGTTGGGGTCGACGCCGACCCGGTAGAGCATCTCGTCGAAGTCGACGATGAGGAAGATGGTCGTCGTGACGAGGAGAAAGGCGAGGGAGTAATCGAGGAGGTTGGGGCCTTGGCCTTTCTTGTCGGCTCTCCAGGGGATGAGCGCGAAAACGAGGATTCCCGAAGACGTCAGGTGAAATGACCGCAGTATCCAGGGCTGAATCGGCTGGACCATGAGAACGTAGAGGTGAAACGCGGTACTAAAGGCTCCGAAGGCGAATATGATCTTCGCCAGAATATCGGAGAGATCCCTGTGCTGGGAACCTACCCCTTCGGCTCTATCCTGCATCGGTTCCGCCTTTGTGTCTTTCGTGATTTTGCCAGGTTATAAAATTTTCAATGTTCTCTTCTTTTGTGGTTCCTCATAAAAGTTTCTCATGGGCGGTTCGCCATAGACGCGATTCGGGAGACGTTATTCCGGCTCCCTGGCTTTTCTCCACGAAACGCAGAGACTCCGCAAAACCCTCGTCATCGGGAATCCGGCCTTCCTGAAACCCGGGAAGGACGCCTCGGTATGAATAAAAAGTATGTAACTGGTATACAAACAAACATTTTCCGGGTCAATCGCGCGCCGTTCGGGGTTGTTGAAAAAGTTCCGGGAAACAGTTTTGGGTTGCGCGCACGCTTTTGAATTTCACTCCCCCCTTAAGGGTCGGGCACAATCAATGAGAGAGAAAATCCACTCCCCCCTTGAGGGTCTGGCTTCCCGAGGGGAAAGCCAGACGGTGAAGCCGAGCGGTTTTTGCGAAGGCTGAACCGGTGGGGGGACGATTCAAATAAAGTCAAATGCTCCCCCCACCGACTCGCTTGCGGGCTTACGCCCTTAGCTCATCGACTCCCCCTCAAGGGGGGAGTGAAATTCTGCACGCTCTTTCTGTG
>JAPOYD010000053.1 GCA_026706735.1 Nitrospinota bacterium
CAGCGGCACGAACAGCATCCCCAAACCAGGACCCATCCCCACCTTGAGACCCGTCAGATACCACGCGCCCGTCATGATGAGCACGCCCATGCAGATGAGCACGAAAGGGTGATAAAACCGCAGGATGGAGACGATCTCACCCGCATATTCCTCAGGCTCAAGTCTGCGCCTTAAATGTCCCATGAGGAGCCAGAAGAAAACGAGCGCACCCTCATACAGACAGGCCGCCAGTATATGGACGTAAAGAAGCCAGAAATAGGTGTTCGACATCCGTATCTTCTAATCGGAAATGTTTTGTGAAAAAATACCCCCCGGATTGCGCCCCGGGGGGTGCATGCGTTATTAGCTGGCCGCGCCTTCTTTGGGGAAGAACTTGTCGTACAACTCGGGCCGTTGCCACTGCCTCAACACACCGGCCTTGGCCGCGTTTTGCCCCGATGAGGTCACCTCGTCGTTTTGCTCGCGGAGTTCGCGCATTCTTTCCAGATCCACGTCGACCATGAACATGCCCGCTTTCGTGCTCTCGAATATGACTTCTTCGGGCGTCGCCACCATCGCCAGGCCGCGCTGGCTCTTGTCGAAGAGGTTCTGGGTGGTGATGACGATCGCGAGGTTTTCTATCGCGCGCGACCAGATGAGGTTCCTCCAGGTGCCCCAAAGCCTTTTCTTGTCGACCCCTGCGGGCAGGAAGATGATTTCCGCCCCGCGCAGCGAGAGCGCGCGCGTTACCTCGGGCATATAGACTTCGCTGCACATCGCCATGCCGACCTGGCCGTACTGGGTCTCGAAAACGGGGTATTCATTCCCCGCGACATACTGAAACTCCCAGATGCCGCCGCCGGTGTAGATCCAGGGGCCGGGGGGATGGGTCCTGCGGTAGCGCCCCGAGGCGCCGCCGGTGGGTCGGGCAAGGTTCAGCAGGTTGTGGGCGGTTTTCTTCTCGTTGTCGAGCGGCTCGAGCGTTCCGTATTGAACATAAACGCCGCAGCGCTTGGCCACTTCCTCCATCGCATCGGTGGGGTCGAACGTGGCCGGCATCCGCCATGGTCCCGGATACGATTCGGGGAAAGCGACGAAATCGGCTCCCTGCGCGGCTGCGTCTTCAACGTAGCGGACAGCGTCAGCCACGTTTTTTTCATCATCGGGTGGGGGATACCCCATCGGCTGCACGAGTGCGAGCCTGAAGTTGTCGGCGCTCATCTCAGTTCCTCCTTAAATAAATGAACAACCGCAATTACCGGTCTTCGAAGAGAGTTCCGCCCGCCGCCCAGGAGTCCGTACCGACGTCTTGAAATATGACCGTGATAACGTCTTTGGGGGCGCCTGAATGCTTGTGAACCGTCTCTGTAATTTCATCCGCCATCGCTTTTTTCTGTTCTTTGGATCTTCCTGACAGCAGGCTTACCTGAACAACGGGCATCGGAATACCTCCTTTCGAATGGGAAGTGGTTTTCTTAAGCTCAAACTCCTAGAGTTTCGGGCCAGCTGCCACGACGTCCGGTGTCACTCGATCCGAGAACTGCTCGAAATTCTCACGGAACGCTCCAGCGAGCTCGCGGATTTTTTCGTCGTATATATCGGCGCTCGACCAAAGATTTCTGGGAATCATGTATTCCTGCGGCACTCCAGGGCAGGTTGTCGGAACACGGAGGTCGAATATCGGCACACCCTGAGTGGGAACCGTGGCCAATTCGCCCGAAAAGGCGGCCGTCAAAAGCGCGCGTGTATGATGCAGTGGCATCCTGTCGACCTCGCCCGCGGCGCCGCCGATCCAGCCCGTGTTGACGAGCCAGACCTGTGCGTTGTGCTTTTTGAGTCTGTCCATGAGCATCTCGCCGTATTCAGCGGGGTGTAGAGCCAGGAAAGGCGCGCCGAAACAACTGCTGAACGTGGCCATCGGCTCATCGACACCCGCCTCGGTGCCCGCCACTTTCGCTGTATAGCCAGAGAGGAAATGGTAGGCGGCCTGCTCGGGTGTGAGCTTACTGATGGGAGGCAGGACGCCGAACGCGTCGCAGGTGAGAAAGAAGATGTTCTTCGGGTGCCCGCCCATGCCCGAGAGCACGCAGTTGTCGATGAAATGGTTGGGATAGGTGGCGCGTGTGTTTTCGGTTATCGACATGTCGTCATAGTCGATCTCCCGCGTATCGTGGTCGACGATGACATTTTCGAGAACGGAACCGAAGCGAATGGCGTCCCAGATCTGTGGCTCTGCCTCTCTCGTCAGATTGATGGTTTTAGCGTAGCACCCGCCTTCGAAATTGAAGATGCCCGAATCCGACCAGCCGTGTTCGTCGTCGCCGATAAGTTTTCGGTTCTCATCGGCGGACAGTGTGGTCTTGCCTGTGCCGGAGAGGCCGAAGAAAAGAGCCGTATCCCCATCGTGCCCCATGTTCGCCGAACAATGCATCGGGAAAACGCCTTGTTGCGGAAGCAGGTAATTCATGATGAAAAAAGCGGATTTCTTCATCTCCCCTGCGTATTCAGAGCCGCCGATGAGCGCCATGTTCTTCTCGAAATTCACCAGCGTGAAATTTTCCTGCCTGAGACCTTCCCCCGGACCCGCTCCAAGGAACCTGCCCATGTCGATGACCGTGAAGGGGTCCTTATGGTTGTCGAGTTCTCCTGGTTCGGGGCGGACGAGCAGCGTCTGGCAGAACATCGAATGCCAAGCGAGTTCGGAAATGACGCGGACGGGGAGTTTGTAGCGCGGGTCGTTCCCCACGAAACCATCGAAGATGAAAAGGTCGCGCTTTTGGGCGTAACTGGCGATTTTCTGAAAAATATTGTCCCAGTTGTTGGTCGATATCTTCTGGTTGATGGGTCCCCACCATATCTTCTGATTGGAAGGCCCCTGGTCTACGGTGAACTTGTCCTTAGGCGAGCGGCCCGAGAATTTGCCGGTATGGACAACGAGCGCGCCATTGGTGGCGAGGTATCCTTCGCCCCGCGCGACCGCCATTTCGTTCAACTCAGCGATGGGAAGATTCCGGTAAACCGTTCCGATATTTTTAAGGCCCAGTTTGTCGAGGCCGAAAGTCCTTTCCGTTCCGATGTTCGCACGTGAGGAGGCTTCTTTTCCTCCCTCCTTGGCTTGTGCCATATGTTGCTTCCTCCCGGAAGTCGAAAATTCAGTGCAACAGTTACGCTCGTATCAAGAGCATTTTTCTGAATTGTCTTGCGAATCGCGTACGAATCCGCGCAAAGAAGGTCGCAATATGCCTCGCAGAGTAGAAGAAGTCAAAAGCAAATCGGGGTCGTTTTCACCTTATCTGCCGTCCAAATTTTGTGGATTTTATCGCGTATCCGCCTCTTGTTCGATGACTTCGTTTTCTTTGCGGTAAAAGGGCAAGCTCTCGACCGTCGCCTTCGCATCGACTCCATCGCAATCGACTCTTACCTCGGTGCCAGGCTCCATCTGGGAGCGGGGTAAATAGGAAAAAGCCAGGACAGCGTCAACCGTCGGGCAATACGCAGCGCGGGTGATGGAGCCGACATTTTTTTCATCGCTATAGATGGCGGCGCCAGATTCGGGCGTGGTTTTTCCGCTGATCTTCAGCCCCACGAGCCCGCGGTTTACCTGGCCTAGATACTTGATCTTGG
>JAPOYD010000065.1 GCA_026706735.1 Nitrospinota bacterium
CCATGTGGTTGTGCGACCCCGAGGGCCACCGGATTGAAATCTTGTGTGACCTGGCCGGGATGGACGAGGCCAACGGCATCGAGAAGGAATGGTATGAAGACAGGCTCCGCCGGGAGGGAATCGACCCCGCCCCGCATCCACCCGTCGGCCCGCACCCGACGGGGGCTCTCAGCCGCTGAACCGCCGCCCGAATAATGTTTTCAATAGGTAAGAGGCTGTGAACTGGAAAAATTTTCGCATTCGCCTTCTCGGCTGGCTGCTCCACTTCGATTTCTCAGATGACGGCATTTTCTATTTCACGACCATCATCGTGGGGGCGCTCACCGGGTTCATCGCCGTGTGCTTTCACGTCGCGCTGGGCTGGGCGCACCAGGTTCTCTTCGGCTCGCACGACCTCTCCGAGATTCACCGGGCATGGTATTTGGTGGCGCTCATCCCCGCCGGAGGGGCTTTTCTCTCAGCACTCTTTCTCCAGTACTTCGCGCCAGAGGCCAGGGGCAGCGGCATCCCCCAGACGAAAATCGCGTACGTCGCCCACAACGGCCACATCGACAAGCGCGTGTGGATGGGCAAGTTCCTCATCGGGGTGCTCAACATCGGTTCGGGATCGAGTCTGGGTCGCGAAGGCCCCACCGTGCAGATATGCTCGGGCGCGGCGAGCTGGATAGGCGAAACGTTTTCGCTGAAAAGACGCCGCGTGCAGGCGCTCGTGCCCGTTGGCTGCGCCGCCGCCCTGGCCGCCGCGTTCAACACGCCGATAGCCGCCGTCACCTTTACGCTGGAAGAACTGGTGGGCGACCTGAACGCGCGCGTGCTCGGCTCCATCGTATTCGCCGCGGTGTCCGCCTCGGTCGTCTCGCGCGCCATGCTCGGCAACGAACCCGTGTTCTCCGTACCGGCCTATGCCCTGGACAGTTCCCTCGAGCTGTTCCTCTACGCCCTGGTAGGCGTCGTCTGCGCGCTCGTCGCTGTGGCGTTCATCAAGGGACTGCTCTTCATCCGCTCACAGTGGAAGCGCCTGCAAGGGTTTCGTGGCGTCATCGCTACGGGTCTCGGCGGCCTGTTCGTGGGCGTGGTCGGCATCTGGGTGCCCGAAGTGTTCGCCGTGGGATACCCCGCCGTGAGCAAGGCGCTCACGCACAGCTACACGCTGCCCTTTCTCTTCTGCCTGCTCGTCTTGAAGCTCATCGCCACCGCGGTTTCCTACGGGACCGGTTCTCTGGGCGGCATCTTCGCGCCGACGCTGTTCATGGGCGCGATGGCGGGGGGCGCCGTGGCGTCTCTCGCCGAGTTCGTCTTCCCCGGCTTCGTCGCCCATCCGGGCGGATACGCGCTCGTGGGCATGGGCGCGGCCTTCGCGGCCGTCATCCGTGCGCCCATGACGTCGGTGCTCATCATCTTCGAGCTCACGCAGGACTACAACATCATTCTCGCGCTCATGGTGGCCAACGCCATATCCCTGGCCCTTGCGCGATACTGGCACCCCGAACCCATATACAGCGCGCTCTCCTCGCAGGACGGCGTCGCGCTGCCCGACCATGAGACAGAGCATCTCCTGCATGAAATTCATGTATCGGACGCCATGATCGGCGACGTCATCACCCTGCCCGAAGAAATCACGATTCAAGAGGCGATAGAGAGAACGAGGGGGAGCGTCATCACCGGATATCCCGTCCTGAACGCGAGCGGGAAACTTTCGGGCATGGCGAGCAACTACGACTTCAGCCAGGCGCAAGCCGCGGGAATTCTGCAAAAGCCTCTGAGCGAAATTGCGAAGAAAAAATACATCATGCACGCTCATCCGGATCAATCTCTCGATTCCGTGATGGCCAAGCTCGGCGACAGGCGCATCTCGCGCCTGCCCGTGGTGAGCCGTGAGGACCCGACCGAACTTCTGGGGATCATCACCGCCGAGGACGTGATCCACGCCTTCGGCAAGGTGTGGCGCGAGCAGGAACATCATCAGCACGATTCCGACTAGAGGGGGCGCCCCGTATGCTTTGCAGAGGGCGCAAAGGATTTAATATCATGAAGCATATGGAATCCATGAATTTCGCGCTGATGGATCGCATTTCGGAGAAGGGAGCGTCCGGACCCAGAATGCCGGAACCACAAAAATGAACGCGCAGCGTCTGACAACCCTGCCTTCGAGCGGACAGCCGACTTGGCTCAAAAAGATATTCCAGGCGGGTTTCAGGCTCGCCTTCGGCGGAGTCGACGTCCACGGCATGCACAACGTGCCGCCCGGCGGTCCGCTGATCGTGGCCTCGAACCATCGCAGCTATCTCGACCCTATAATCCTCGCCTCCTTCCTGCCGAGGCGGGTGTATCACATGGCCAAGCGGGAGTTGTTCCGAAACCCCCTGTTCGCAAAGCTCATCACATACTACGGCGCTTTCCCCGTGGACAGGGAGGGAGCCACGCGCGCCAGCACTTTCCGGATGGCGCGCACGCTCCTGGGCCTGGGCGGCGCGGTGGTGATTTTCCCGGAAGGCGGCATCGTGAATTCGACGGCAGAGGTGGAAGTAAAGGAAGGCGTCGCCACCCTCGCCGCCATGAGCCGCGCCCCCGTTCTCCCGGTCTACATGGCGGGTTCGAATACGCTGATCAGCCCGCGGGGAATCCTCGATCCCTGGCTCGTCATTCGCGTGGGCGAGGTCATCCCTCCAGCGCAGGGAAAGGGCCGGGAATATCGCAGGGAATTCGCCCAGAGCATCGTCGATGCGATCCTGAAACTCGAGGCGGATTATCTGGCCGCAAGAAGTGGAAGCTAGAAACAAAGGGCTTTGGTATAACGTCAGGAGGGTATTTCGCCGCCACCCCGATAAACAGGCGCAATTAACCGCGCGTCCTGAAAATAAAACCCCGCCACCTGTGCCGGGTGACGGGGCTTTGATCTGAAAGACTATCAAGGCATAGGCGGCTCTCCCGCCTCAAATGCCCCCCAATTCATACAGGAACCTCAGAGGCTCCGGACCAAAAGACCTAGAAGCTGTACTGCATACCCAACTGGAGGCGCGTCGCGTCGCCCTTTCTGCCATCGTTGGTCTCGCGCCAGCCCTGGATGAGTTCCGCGCCTACCCGCATCTTGGGCGCAGGCGACCACCAGATGTTGGCGTGCAGCGTTCTGAGCGACTGGCTGAGATCCGGATACGCCGCCGGATCGTCGAAATCGCTCTCCACCCAGCCGTAATACAGGCCAGAGCTCACGGCGCTGCTCCAGTTGTGCGTGAGGCCGACGAAACCGCCCATGGAATCGAGAGCTTCCAGTTCGTTGTTCGCACCCAGGATGGCGGCGGCGGGCGCTCCTATCATGTAGTTTCCCAAACCGCCCTGGCCGACGTTGAAAGTTCCCCACAGGCGGGTGTCCTTGCCCAAGCCGAAGTTCGCGCCGACGTGCAAGGCGGAGATTGCGAGGTTTTCCTCCACTGCGCCTTCCTCGTATCGAACCTGACCCAGCAGGCCCGACACGTTAATCGCGCCCCAGGCCGTTTTCAGGCGCAAAGCCGCCAGAAAGTTCGGGAGGCGATCTTGGGATGACGTACTCCCGCCGGTCATCAAAATAGTCGGAGCACCGGGATCCTCGAGTGCAAC
>JAPOYD010000055.1 GCA_026706735.1 Nitrospinota bacterium
GAAACCCAGCCCGGTAGCGTGCGTCCTCCGGTTCGACATTCCCCTCAAGAATCTAAAGCACATATTCCCAAGGATTACTACCCTTATTTGCCATAGGTGTGAGTACGGTTCGCTGGAACGAGGTTCCATTTGATAAACCAAGATACTGAAGAACACTCCCCGCACCGGGAAAAGCACCGCGGCCAGTCCATGCCTCAGCAAGTGCGTCGTTTAGCCAAGAGAGTCGGTGTTCCCAATCTGCTACGATATGTCCGCCTAATCTTACCTCCTCTATGCACTGGATAACGCGCTCGAGGATAGCGACGGCGATATCGTCGGAGACATGTTCTGAGCCGTAGGAGAAGTAAGGAGACAAAGCATGCTGGGGAACCCGGCAGATAATGCTATCAGTGGGGTGCTCATTCTGCAGGTACTCTTGGTACGGGATACGAACACCTTGGTCGGGATAGTCTTGTGTCACGCGCCGCGACCAAATCGGATACTGATCGGGGTACTTAGGGGTCGTTCCGAAATAAAGCTGTTGACCAATTCCAGAAAACCTGCCCACTCCAACAATTATTCGACGTGTACTCTCATCAAGAGGATTGCCATGGTTACAATAGTAGAAAATGAGCGATCTCTTGTGTTCCAGCTTCTTCCAGAAATTGTTGAGGAGTTCCTGTTGACGATCTGGCTCGTAGACCCAGCCGTTACTCTGTGATTTTTCCGGGCCTCGGATTGAGAGGTCTTCTGCTTCACAAATTTCTTGGAAGAACTTTTCACTCATCCAGCGATAAGGTGCCGGGCATGTGGAGTATGGGGGAATGGCTTCGGAAACTGACGGCAATCTGCGGAATTCAAGTGGGTCATGATGTTCAATTACGAAACTGCGGTCAGAATAGGCGGCTGGATCACGTGAGCACGGCGGCAGCCAATCTTTCAGTTCTGCGAGAGGTTTGCCTGCAGCATTGAGTTCCTTGGTATCGTCCCGCGAGTTGCGAATGTGTTCGTGAACGATGCAATGGGCGTTGAGATGTGGTGCGTCGCAGACTCGTCCATCCCATCCACGATCGTGCCATGCCAATCGAACTGATAAGTGTGTCGTCATTTGTGGGTCCTCGTTGCACGAAAATCAGCTCTAGCCTTGATCGTGCACTCGTATCGATACAATCGAAATTCTCGAAAAAAGGCCATGCGTACTTTTTGCTTGGCATACAAATTAAGCTGTTATTCAAATTTACTAACGTAATAAAGTAGTTTGCAAAATCACAATCCATCTCACCATAATTGAGGGCCAGTGCATTTGCTTTAGGCTGTCAAATTTTGGGCTTCAATATAGATTGTGTCGCATGTAGTAAAATCTACCCGAACATATTTATCTAATAAATGCAAAAACTTCAATATATTCACGACATCCCGTAAAAACAGATACCGTTCTTGCCGGTCCCTAACCCAACCTCTCCCCCAGCCACCGGAACGATTCCGGCGCCCACTCGGCGAAGTGCTTGAAGGCGCAGTGGCCGTCGTCCGGGTAGACGCGCGCCTCCTTGCCGGTCACGGGGCCGTGCTCGAGCATGTAGTAGATGTTCCCGATAGGGGCCAGGTGATCCTGTTTTCCGTTGATCATCAGGACGGGGCAGACGATTTTCTCCACGAGGCCCAGTTCGCTCAGCGACCAGCGCTTGAACAGCGCCTCTTCCTGCTCGACCGTGGTGGGCGGAAACGATGGGCCGTCGCCGGGCGCGCCGAATATGTAGGCCGCGCGCCTGTTCCTGTTGGCGACGTAGTTCGCCGTCTCCGCCTCCGTCATGCGGTAGCCGAAGTGATGGCCCGCGCTCGCCACGGCTGCGCGCACCTTCTCGGGACAGGAACCCGCGAGGAGCATCACCGAATGCCCGCCCCGGCTGATGCCGAACGCGCCGATTCGCCCTGCATCGACCTCGGGGCGGGCGGCGAGGTAGTCGACAGCCGCCTTCCACGCCGAGACGGATTCAGGTTCGTAGGGAAAGGGGTTCTCCCCCGTGCCGGGGCCGTCCATCACGAGCGAAGCGAGGCCGTTATCGAGGGACATCTCGCCCGCCCAGCCGCGATCTTCCTTGAACATGTCCCCACCGCACATGACGAGGACGGCGGGCGCGGGGTTTTCCGCGCTCGCGTCTTTCGGCGCGCGGAAGTGGGAGGTGATGCGCTCGCCCGCACACTCCACGCCGACGACTTCGAGCGGTGGGTCGAGGAATTCGCATGATTTGAGATACGCGCGTATGCAGTCGCGGTTCGCCTCCTCCTTGAGCGGAGTGAGCGGGCGGGGGAATCGCGCGATGCTGTAGTAGGTCTTGGCGAGGAGGAATTTCTCCCGCGCGGCAGTAGTCTCTCCTTGATTGGCGAGTTCTTCCGCCTGTTCTTCATAGCGCGCGCCCAGTCCGCGCCAGAGGGGCACCCACAGGTCGTCCGTCGTGCCCTTGAGAGACGCGACGGCGCTTTTGAGTTCTTCCATGTCCTTGATCATGGAGAACCACCGCCGGTAGAAGCCCCCATGCTCCACGACGAAGGGGTCTTCGCTGGGCGCGAAGGGGAGACTTTCTAGTGAGGAGTCGTTCATCGTTTCTTTCTGTGAAAATCAGTCCTGAATAGCCGTGGACCCCTCTAGGCGTCCAGGAGTTCATAGATTTCGACGACCATGCCTTTGATGACGCCGTCGCTCAGGTGGCCCGCCAGCACTTTCTCGGGCTCGCCCGGCCCGCCGCTGATAGCCATGTGGATGTGGACGTAGGGCTGGGGTTCGTCCCAGGTTACGTCGCCGAGTGCGGCGGGCGGCTCGTCCGGCCAGGTGATGTTGCCGAGCGCCACGAGTTCGCGCCAGCCCACGAAGTGGAGGCGGTCGATGTCGTAGCCGTCCATGCTCTTGAAGCCCGAGATCATGTCCGTCTCGGCGAGGGCGCCGATCAAGAAAACCGAACCCGCGCGGATGTTCTTCTCTTTCACGAGATCGCACAGGTTCGTATAGAAATTATCGCCCTCCTCGAGCGTGACGCGGAAGATGCGGCCCACCCTTTTTTCCTCTACCTTCATCGACTTCTCCTTTTGCGGTGATGAAGCTCCTGTTTGTTCTAGTCCTCCGCGACGACCTCATCATACAGGCGCTCCAGTCCGTCGCGGAAGGTGTCTTTTCGCTGCTGGAGCCAATATTCGCCGCGCGAGTCGTCGGCGTGGAAATATTTCAGAAATTTCGGGTCCTCTACGGCTTCGGCTTTTTGTTTGCCCCCGGCGACTACCTCGACCATGATCTCCATCATCCCGCTCAGGTGGTTTTTCAGTTCCGTCGCCGCCTCCTTGCCGCATATCTCGCCGTGGCCGGGCACGATGGTTTCGATGTCCAGGCTCTCCACCCAGGCGAGCGCCTCTATCCACTCGCGCACGAAGGCGTCGCGCATGCCGGGGGAGGGGCCGTTGATCACGACGTCGCCGGCGAAGAGCACGCCCTCCTCGGGCACGAGCACGGAAGTGCACGCGGGCGAGTGGCCGCCCTTGCGGTGAATCTCGAACGTGAGCGGCGGCAGGTGCAGCGTGAGGGTATCCTCGAAGCAGAACTGGGGCAGCGGCACGGCGGCGTTCGTGATCTCATCCGCCTCATCGGTGAAGCCCAGATCCCGGAGCGTCTTCACGAAGATTTCCTTCGAAAATGCGTTATCGCCCTTCGATATCTCGTCATAGACGTATTGGGGGGCGATGAGCGCCACGTCCCCTTCGATGAACGAGGAGCCCGTGGTGTGGTCGCCGTGATAATCGGTGGCGATGAGGTAGCGTACCCCCAGCGGACTTAAAGCTGAGACCTCTTCCTGCCATTTGCGCGAATCGCTCGGCCGCACCGGGCAGTCGAGGAGGACGACGCCGCTTTCCGTGACGGCGGCGCCCACGTTCGCCCAGTCATAGTCGGTCTCTGCGTATAGATGCTCGGACAAGCGCTTCATGGCGGCCTCTCTTCCGGTTGACGTGAACGAGGGTATTTGCGCAAGAATACCCCCAAGCATCCATACCGGCAAGACGATCATCCACTTTGGCGAAGGGGAGGAAACCCGTTTTGGAACTCATACTCCTGGGCGTGGGCGCGCCGCCGCCCACCCCCCAGAAAAGCGGCCCGTGCAATGCGGTCGTCAAAGGCGGGAAGCTCTACCTGGTCGATGCCGCCCGCCACGCCGCGACGCAAATCATGAAGTCGGGCTTTCACGTCAGCAATGTGGATCACCTGTTCTTCACGCATTTTCACTCGGATCACTACACGGGTTTCGGCGAGTTCTATATCTCGCGGTGGATCATGGGCGCATCGACGCCGCTCAAGGTCTATGGGCCATCTCCCGTGGAGGAAATCGTCGAGCGGATGCTCCGATATTACGAGTACGATATCGACCTGAGAGCGGAGGAGGGAAAACCCAGGGCGGGGACTGAAATCGAGGTGGCTGTGCTTCAGCCCGGCGATGCGCTTGAGGTAGACGATATCGGGATCCGCGTCGATAAGGGCACGAACCACGGCAACGTGGACGACATCCTCTCCTACGCCTTCGAGGCGGAGGGGAGAAAGATCGTCATCGCGAGCGACGGCAGCCCCACTGAGGCGCTGGTTCCCCTGGCGCTTGGGGCGGACGTGCTGGTGATGCACCCCTGCATCCCGGAACTGATAGACGAGAGGTTCGGGAGTTTCAGGGCCACGGCGAAGATCGTGGCGGCCCACCACGCCACGGCGGAGGAAGTCGGGAGAACGGCCGCTGCGGCCGGCGTCAGCAAGCTCGTCTTCTCGCACGTCGTTCCGCCCCTCGCGCCGAACGATAAGGTGCGCGAGGCGATAGCGCCCTATTTCGACGGCGAGATCGTCGCAGGCGAGGATCTGATGCGGCTTTGAGGCGGGCGTCCTTTCTTTGTCTTTGGCGCGCGGACGGTTCGAACGCTTGGGCGGTAGGGGTTGTTGAAAAAGGCCAATGCGGGAGGATTTGCATGTGCTGTAGGGACAGGTCGCGACCTGTCCCTACGGTAGGCGTTCTTTTTTCGGGACCCACGGCGAATTTGGTTTTGTTCGTCATTCCGGCGTATGCCGGAATCCAGGGACTTTGTATTTGTTTTCGCTTTATCGTTTTTCTTGGTTGTCCTGCGATTCGGTATCCCCGTCTGCTCTGGATTCCGGCATGCGCCGGAATGACGGTGAACACTCTCGATTGGGGAGGTCGTCAACCCTTTTGGGCCTTGCCCAACAACCCCGGGCAGGGCGCCTTTCCCGGATGCAATGGGATTATGCCTGTGGCATACTCTGCCCATCCGGTTCAAAAAGGTCGTTCACGCTTTCGTGAAGCAAGCCATCTATTTCCATTTTCCAAGAGGAGACAACAGGATGCGAAAACATTTCGGGTTTCTGACTCTGATCCTCGTTTTGAGCCTCGTGCCGGTTGGTTCCGCCGTCACCGACGCGGAGGCGGCCAAGTTCCGCATCGGCATGCATCGCCAGACGTTCGGCGCCTTCACGGCGGTGGCGATAGGGATGGGCTATTTCGACGAGGAGTTTGGAAAAGGTAATTGGTCGGTCAAGGTGTTCCCTCAGGGCAAGCTTGTCATCGAGGCGCTGCTCTCGCGCAGTCTCGACGTGGGCCACGGCGCCACGCGGCCCTACGTGGACGGTGTGGCCAAGAGGGCGGGCCTGGTGATGATTTCCGTCAGTTCCTCGTGGTGTAAATCCATGAACATCTGGGTGCCGATGGATTCTCCGATCAAGACGGTAGCCGACCTCAAGGGCAAGACCGTCGCCGAGAAGAAGGGTACCTCCACCCACTTCGTGCTGGAAAACGGCATCCTGCCCGCGTACGGCCTGACGCATAAAGACATCAAAATCATGAATACCACCACTGCGGAGCGCCTCTCCGCCTTCAGGGCCAGGGTGGTTGCCGCCATGGTTATCGGCGCGCCCACCTCGTTCCGCCTGATAGACAAAAAATGGGGCAGGCCCATCGTGGATTACTGCAAACACGACAACCCGCCGGCGATGATCTTCATCGAACTCGGGAATCCCAGGACGCTCAAGAGCAATCCCGACGGGTTCGTGAAGTACCTGCGCGCCTATCTCAAGTCTGCGAATCTCTGGAAGAAAGACCCCGAGAAGTTCGCCAAGGTATATCACAAGTGGCTGATTTCGAAGGGCCGCAAGGTGGATTACTCCATCGCCAGGCGCTCCATCGACGTAGTGCGGCCGCTGTACAAGATCACGCCTCGCATCATCAACGCGCTCAATGCGACGGCCAAGGTGCAGAAGGGCCGCGGCAAGATTCGCCGCCTGCCTGATTTCGCCGGGGGTGAGGGCATCGAAAGAGGCCCGCTCGAGAAGGCGCTGGCCAGCATGAAGATGAACTAAATTTACAAATTCGTTTTCCAAAGGCTGTGGGGGTGAATTCGAACTCCTCCGCAGCCTTTGTCGTATCCGGGCGCCAAATCCGTTTCGGGATTTTATGCCTCGGCCTTGATGCAATGGGTTCGCCCTTGTGGCATACTCTGCGCATCCAGTTAAAGAATGTCGTTCGCGCTTTTGTGAGGCAAGTTGTCTATTTTCATTTTTTTGGAGGAGAAACAAGATGAGAAAGTGGTTCGGGTTGTTGAGTCTTTTACTCGCTTTGAGCCTTGTGCCCGTCGGCTTCCAGGCGACGGACGCCGAGGCGGCCAAGTTCCGCATCGGCATGCACCGCCAGACGTTCGGCTCCTTCACGGCGGTCGCCATGGGGATGGGCTATTTCGATGAGGAGTTCGGCAAGGGCAACTGGTCGGTCAAGGTTTTCCCGCAGGGCAAGCTCGTCATCGAGGCGCTGCTCTCGCGCAGTCTGGACGTGGGCCACGGCGCCACGCGGCCCTACGTGGACGGCGTAGCCAAAAAAGCGGGCCTGGTGATGATTTCCGCGAGTTCCTCGTGGTGTAAATCCATCTCGATATGGGTGCATCCCGATTCTCCCATCAAGACGGTGGCAGATCTCAAGGGCAAGACCATGGCCGAGAAGAAGGGCACGTCCACCCACTTCGTGCTGGACAACGGCATCCTGCCCGCATTCGGCATGAAGCCCAAGGACATCAAGATCATGAACACAACCACGGCGGAGCGCCTCTCGGCCTTCCGGGCCAAGGTGGTTCAGGCGATGGTCATCGGCGCGCCCACCTCGTTCCGTCTCGAGGACAAGAAATGGGGCCGTCCCATCGTGGATTACTGCAAGTACGACAATCCGCCGGCGATGATCTTCATCGAACTCGCCAACCCCAGGACGCTCAAGAGCAACCCCGGGGGCGTGACGAAATACCTGCGCGCCTATCTCAAGTCCGCGAACCTGTGGAAGAAAGATCCCGACAAGTTCGCCAAGGTCTATCACAAGTGGCTGGTGTCGAAGGGCCGCAAGGTGGACTATTCGATCGCCAGGCGCTCCATCAACGTGGTGCGGCCGCTGTATAAAATCACGCCGCGCATCATCAACGCGCTCAACGCGACGGCCAAGGTGCAGAAAGGCCGGGGCAAGATTCGCCGCCTGCCGGATTTCGCCGGGGGTGAAGGCATCGAGAGAGGCCCGCTCGAGAAGGCGCTGGCCAGCATGAAGATGAACTAGGAATTTTCGACGCGTTTACTAGGGCTGCGGGGGCGTTTTCGGATGCCTCCGCAGCCCTTGTCGTATCTGGAGCGCGAGACTCGCGGCGAGGAATGACGAGTGCCTGAACTGAAGATCACCGGCGTAGAGGCGAAATCGCTCAAGGTGCCACTCGCCCGAGCGATAGGAAGCGCGAACAGCACGAAATCCGAACTCGATTATCTGGTGGTTTTTCTCCACACCAAAGACGGCCCGACGGGCTGCGGCTTCGTGATGGGCCTGGGCGGGGAAACCTCGACGACGCTCGTTCCCTACATCGAAAAAGAACTGGCCCCCCTGGCGGTGGGACAGGACGTCCTTGCGCCCGAGGCGCTCTGGATGCGTCTTTGGGGGCCGAACAAGCCGAGGATGCGCGGCGGGCTGGGCGTTCAGGCGCTCTCCGCCGTGGATACCGCCTGCTGGGACGCGCTCGCCAAGGCGGCGGGTTTGCCGCTCTCCCGCATACTGGGCGGGTTCGGGAGTAAGGTACCCGTATACGGCAGTGGGGGCTGGCTCACGTTCACCGACGCGGAGATGGTGGATGAGTGCATGGGCTTCATGGAGAAGGGAATCGGCGCGTACAAGCTCAAGCTGGGAACGAACCGGGATGAGGAGCGGATCCGCACCTTGAGAGACGAGGTGGGCGAGTCGGTCGTCTTGTTCGCGGACGCGAACCAGAAGTACAACCCCCGCGAGGCTTTTGAGGTGGCCGCGATGCTCGCAGAATACGACGTACGGTGGTTCGAGGAGCCCGTGCTCGCCGATTCGGTGGACGATCCGGCGTACGTGGCCGAGAGAAGTCCCGTGCCCATCGCCGCAGGAGAAAACGCATACATGCGCTGGGGCTTTCGGGAGATCTGCGAGAGGAGGGCGGCGGCGTTCCTGCAGCCAGACGTGGGGCGTTGCGGCGGTGTGACGGAGTTTCGTAAAATCGCCCATCTGGCCGAAGCCTACAATCTCTCGTTGTGCGCGCATCTCCTCCAGGAGGTTTCGCTAAGCCTTCTCGCGGCGACGCCGAGCGGCTACATGGTGGAATACGTGGAATTATTGCCCCCCGAGACATTTACGCGGGAATTCTCCGTTGTGAGTGGCTGTATGGAGGTTCCGGACGCGTCCGGGCACGGGGTGGAATTTTCTGAGGAGGCCATACGGCGGTATAGCGTTTGAGGAGGAGCGGTTTTGGCTAAAAGGATCGCATTCTTGGGACTCGGCAACATGGGCGGAGCCGTTGCCGCCAACATGATGAAGGCGGGCTTCGAAGTCGTGGGCTACGACCCGAGTCCGGCGGCGCAGGAGGCGGCGCGTGAGGCGGGGATGGCCGTTTTCGACTCTCCCGCCGAGGCGGCCCGGGGGGCGGACTACGTGTGCAGTTCGGTCCCCAGGGGCGAGCACGTGCGCGACGCTTTTCTGGGGGAGAAGGGCGCGCTCCTCACAGCGAAAGAAGGCGCGGTGTGTTTCGATTTCTCCACCATTCTGCCCGAGGAAAGCATCGCCGTCGCCGAAGAAGCCGTGAGCCGCGGCTTTTATTTTCTGGACGCCCCCATCAGCGGAAACGCCATCATCGCGCGCGATGCGAAGATCGGCTTCATGGTGGGAGGGGAGAAGGAGATTCTGGACGCGCACCACGCCGTGTTGGACTGCGCGTGCGAGTTGCTCGATTATTTCGGTCCCAACGGATCGGGCTTAAGGATGAAGCTCATCACGAACCATCTCGTCTCTGCCCAGTTATGCGCTCTGGCGGAGGGCTTCACCCTCGGCGTGAAGTCGGGCCTGGACCCGGACCAGATGATGGATTATCTCTATTCGAGCACCGTATTCCGCGTGATGAACACGCGCGGCCGGGGTTTGAGGAACAAGGAATACGAGCCCGTGAAGTTCGCGCTCTCCCTCATGCACAAGGATCTGGGATTGATTCGCGAGTTCGCCCGCGCAAACGGCGCTTCCTCACCGGTGATCGACGCGGTCGGGAAGGCGTATCAGGGGGCGATGGATATGGGACTGGGCGATCTGGACCAGGGCGTCATACGCGAGTGGTTCGAGCGCGAGGCGGGCTTGAGCGATTAGGTGGGGTTGTTTTGCCGGACACTATTCAGGAGGTAAGTCATTGGAGCAGTTGACCGAGAACGTCTTTTTTTATGATTGCTATCCCACGGTGGGGATGGTGGTGACGGATGACGGCGTCATCGCGGTCGACGGCCCCATGCGGCCTTCTGAAGCCATCGCCTGGCGCGATTTCATCGCTGAAAAAGGCCCGCTCCGCTATCTCGTGAACACCGAGCACCATCAGGATCACATCGCGGCGAACTGGTTCCTGCGGCCCGAGCGGATCATTTCGAGCGAGATCACCTACGCGGATTTCTACACCTCCATCGCCACGCCGGAGGAGGGCAAGGAGCGCATGCTCAAGTACGACCCCGAGAACGAGGCGCTGCTCGCCGGCTTCGAACTCAGACCCCCCGAAATCACCTACAAGGAGCGGATGACGATCCGTCTGGGCGGCAAGACGTTCATTCTTATCGAATCCCCCGGCCACACGCGCGGGCAGACGGTCGTCCACGCGGTGGAGGACCGCGTCGCCTTCACGGCGGACAACCTCACACCCGCCTTCAACGTGGCATGTCATTCCGCGGACGTGTGGGGCTGGTTCCAGTCGCTGGGCGTGCTCGAGGCCCTGGACGTGGACTGGTACGTGCCCGGGCACGGCAGGCCCTGCAAAAAGGACGAGATACCCCGCCAGCGCGAGAAGCTCCATGAACTGATCGACAAGGTCAGAGTCTTGAAAAACGGTGGCCTCAGCCGCGAGGAAGTGCAGGACAAGGTGTTCGAGGTCTATGAGACCGAACTGACCAGCATGGATCACCTGGGCGAGCGCCTCACCATGCTGAGAAGGGGAGGGCTCGGCAACATCTACGATTATCTCGAAGAACACCCCTCGGGTCCGCTCGGCAACCGAACCGACCCGGTGTGGCCGCATATGTAAGGCGAAATGTAAGGCGAAGCGCCTCGGCAACTCCCGTATTCACCAGACAATGAGAGAGATTTTGCGATGAAACCGATGAATTTGCTCGTCATCATGGCGGATGAGCTGAGCGTCAAAACGCTTGGCTGCTACGGACACCCGGTGGTGAAAACACCGAACATCGACAGCCTGGCCGCCTCTGGCGCGCGCTTTACGAGCGCCTATACGAATTCCCCGATTTGCATCCCCGCCCGGGCGAGCTTCGCCACGGGCCGCTACGTGCACGAGATCGGCTGTTGGGACAACGCGAGTCCCTATACGGGCGAGCCGAAGGGCTGGGCGCATCGCCTGCAGGCCGAGAGCCGCCGGGTCACCTCGATCGGCAAGCTCCACTACAGGAACATCACGGACCCCACCGGATTCGACCAGCAAATCGTGCCCATGCACGCGCGCGACGGTGTGGGCGGGCCGGTGGCTTCCATCCGAGACGAGTTGATCGTCCAGAAGGCGGACAAGCTCGCGCGCGAGATAGGCCCCGGCGAGACGAGCTACACGAACTACGACCTGGACATCGCCGAGAAAGCCTGCGCATGGCTGGAGAACGAGGCGGAAAATTACGGCGACAGCCGGAAACCCTGGATGACGTTCGTCTCCTTCGTCTCGCCCCATTTCCCCCTGATGGCGCCGCAAGCGTATTTCGACATGTACCCGACTGGTTCCGTGCCTAACCCCAAGGTCCATGCGCTTGATGGCCGCCCCCGGCATCCGTGGATAGAGGCGTTCCGCAAATACGTGCCGTCCGACGACTTTTTCGACGATTAGCGAATGCGCGTCGCCATCGCCTCGTATTTCGGGCTTTGCACGTTTCTGGACGATCTCGTGGGCCGCGTGTTGAAAAGCCTCGACCGCGCGGGTCTCGCGGATTCCACCCGCGTCATCTTCGCGAGCGACCACGGCGAGAACCTCGGCGCCCGGGGCACCTGGGGCAAGGGCACGATGTACCAGGAATCGGCCGCCGTTCCGCTCATGATGGCCGGGCCGGATATAGAAGCCGGCGCGGTGGTGGAGACGCCCGTTTCGCTGCTCGATTTTTATCCCACGATTCTGGAATCCGTAGGCGTTGCGCCCGATGATGAGGACGAGAGCCGCGCGGGCCGCTCGCTCTACGAAATAGCGCGCGCGCCCTATGACGCGGAAAGAGTCGTCTTCAGCGAATACCACGCCTCGGGCGCGGAGACGGCGGCCTACCTCATCCGCAAGGGGCGGATGAAATACATCCACTACGTGGACTACCCGCCCGAACTCTACGATCTGGCAACGGACCCCGAGGAGCAGGATGACCTCGCCGGGAAGCCGGGGAGTGGGGCGATGATCCGTGAACTTGATGGCGCCCTGCGCGGTATTCTCGACCCCGAAGAGGTGGATAGGCGCGCCAAGCGTGATCAGGCGGCGCTCATCGAACGCCTCGGCGGACGCGAACACGTCATCGAAACCGCCAAGACGGGCGCCACGCCCACGCCTGGTGATTACGGAAAAGATGGATATTAGAATGGTGGGGTGATAGGATGATGGAGTGATCACATTTTTTTATTGACTTCAAAGCCGCTAAACTGTAATGTATTTGACATCACATTGAGGTGGGCGCATCATGACTCAGATTACCGCACGTTTGCCGAATGAGGTGGTCGACGCGCTGGATGAGGCAGCGAACCGGCTCAAACGGAGCCGGGCAGAAATCATCCGTCAGGCGATCGAGCGTTATCTAGAAGAATTCGACGATCTTTCGGTAGCCGTAGATCGGCTGCGCGACCCGAACGATCCGGTGCTCGACTGGGATCAGGTAAGGCGTGAATTTCTCGATACAAATTAAACAAAGCGCTGCCAGGGAGTTGGAACGCCTCGATATTGCGGATCGCAAGCGAATTGCAGAGGCCATAGACCGCCTGGCGGAGCAACCATTGCTGGGCCACGCGCTCAAGGGAGAGGAGCGGGGGCTCAGGCGCCTCCTCGTGGGTGAATTCCGCGTGATTTACGAAGTGCAGGAAGACGCCCTCGTCGTTCTGGTCATCCACATCACCCGCTGGCGCAGCGGCGATGGACGCAGGCGCGGCGCGCGGAATAACGGGGGGTGATTCCAAAGCGGCATCCTAGCTCCAATTCCTGATACTACCCCCTGAGAACCCATACAAAACTCTCTGCGTAGCTTCTACGGCCTGTGGGAAGATGCGTCCCTTTGCGGATGAGTCGGTTTCCGTGAATCGCTGTTGGTCATTCTCCGAAAAACCTGTCTTGTAGCGTTATCCCCTTCAGCTTGAATGTTGAGACGGCGCGCCGCCACGTGTGTGGATGGAAGGAACGCGAGGGTGTGGGATAAATGGAGGCTTGGAGTCTAACGCTTCTTGACATTATTATAAATTAATGTAATTTTATTTGAATTAATTCAATGTAAAAATGTTGTTGTTTGGACTGTCGGATTTTTTGCGGAAAAAGGAGATTATGATATGCCTATAGTTCGCGAGAGCAATGTTTCATTTGAGCGCTGGAACGATTTTCGTAACGCAGTGAATGACATGATCAATAATGGAACTTACGGAGAATTGGCGAAAATTCATGCAAATATGCAGCACCGCATGCATGGGAGATGGCATGGAAATGTCGGGGTTCAACGATTTTTACCTTGGCATCGTGCATATCTGATCGCCTTCGAGCGTGAACTTCGGAAAATCGACGACACACTCTCACTTCCCTATTGGGATTGGGAAAACGATGAGGGACGATTGGATGGTTTTGTCAATTTCCTTGCCATTGCCAGTAGAAGGAACACGGGCCAACCTCTTGGCCCGGGAAATCGACGTTGGTTCTTTAACTCCCAACAGGCTCAAGATTTGGAGAACTCTAATATCTCTTATTTATCTTTTTCGCAAGACCTCGAAGTTTGGCCGCACAATGTGGGTCACAGTTGGGTTGGAGGCGATATGGCGACGATGTCCTCGCCTAATGATATCGCATTCTGGCTGCATCATGCGGCCATCGATCGGTTGTGGGCTAGGTGGCAAACCAACAATCCAGGGAAACGTGCGGTACTATCTGAAGTGGACGAGAAACTGGATCCCTGGGACAATGAATTTACCGTTGATAACATCGACGATATATCAAACTTAGGACCAGACAGCTATTCCTATACTTAAGTTCCGCACGATTCGACTCAATATATTGGGTCGCTCGTTTGTTGAGTTGATTTCCAATCAGATGTTTATCTGCATGTGAGAGTTGTGATCGACTTAAAACCCCCACCCTTACCAAGTGGGGGCCATGACCATCAAGAAGCACCCATTGCGTAGGGCCGGCCTCCGCGTCTGTCTCCCAACGTTCGGCCTGCTCACGGACCGCGCCTCTGTGTTCAGGATGCGCGCGGAGGTCCGTCCCTGCGCAATCCTTCTTCCGCGGCCGGGAATGACATCCACTCAAGCCGCTCCCGTAATCCACCGCGCGGATTCGGCGAGCCGCTCCTTCGCCCGTTCGATTTTGCCTGAATCCACAAGCAGCTTTCCGCCCGCTTTCACTTTCTCGCCCGCGATGAAGACGGTATCCACGTTCGAGCGCTCCGCGTAGAAGACGACGGCGCGGGCCGGGTCTCCTGCGGGCGCGGTGTTGAGGCCGTCCTTTCGGATGAGGGTGAGGTCGGCCTGCTTGCCGGCTGTGACCGAGCCGATTCTCTCCGCCATTCCCATCGCGTGGGCGTTGTTGATGGTGGCCCAGGCGAGCGCGTCGCGCGCCGTGAAGGAAAGGGCGGGCGCACGGTAGGTGTTCTCATCCAGGCGGCGGTTGTCGAAAATCCGCTGAACTTGTAGCGCGTGGCGCATGGCGTGGAGCATGTTCCCGCTGACGTAGGTCTCGAGGTCCACCCCGATGGACGGCCTGCCGCCCAGCGCGCTCACGCGTCCGCATACGACCTCGCCCCGGTTCGTCTGCATCTCGGCCGACGGCGTGGCCGTGATGGAGACGCCCGAGTCGATGATGACTTTCAGCTCCTCATCGTCCACGTAGTTGCAGTGCACGAGGTTGTGATCGGGACCCAAAACGCCCTCTGCGGCTAGCGCCTGGTAGCCGCCCTTCACCTTTCTGCTCGCGTCGCCCCAGATGTGCGCGCTCGAGAGGAGCCCGTATTCACGCGCTAGGCGCATGTCGTGAAGCGCCACTTCGAGAGGGGAGTAATCGGCCCCCAGAATGGCCATCGCCAGGGTGGTGCGGCCATCATCGGAAGCCAGGCGTCCCGTCCGCAGCCGTTTGATCTCGCTCACCGGATGCGGGATTTGCGAGTAGTGGGGCTCGCCCGCCTTTGGCTTCGGCTTGGGTGTCCCGTGTCCGAAAAGCGCGCGTATGCCGGATTCCTCCAAAGCGTCTATGCCTGCGTCGGTATACTCGGGGGTGGGGTTGTTGTGGCACCAGTCGAAGAGCGTCGTGGCGCCCGCTTCGATCTGTGCCCACGCGCCCACGAGGGTCGCGATGTAGACGTCCTCGGGGCGATACCGCGGAGCGAGGGTCTCATGAACGATCTCGAAATAGTTGCGCCCGCCCCAGTCGCCGCCCAGACCGCGAAGCGCGGTCTGCCAGGTGTGCATGTGGGCGTTGATGAGGCCGGGCAGGAGGATCATGCCGCCGGCGTCGATGGTTTCCGCATCCGTCTCCGGGAGGTTCACGCCCACTGCGGAGATGCGTTCATCCTCGATCAGGACGTCGCCGCCCTCGATCTCCCCGACCTCGGGATCCATCGAGAGGACGCTCGCGTTTCGGATGAGTGTTTTCGTCATGCGCCGCTTCCCGCATCGGGGAATTCATCCGGCCAGTCGGCGAGCAGGGCTTCGAGATAGGCCTTGAGGTCGTCGGGTTTCTTGCGGCGGATCTTGTTCCTGTCGATCTCATCTTGCGCCTCGATGGGAATCGCCAGCGCGTCGTTGAACTTGTTTCTCATGTTGAAGTAGGTGATGACCATGGTGAGTTCCACGATTTCCGTGTCGGTGAAATGCTTTTTGACCTGCTCGAATACGTCGTCCCGCTCCCTGGCCGTATTGAGGGTCACGTGCTCCGCCCAGAGCAGGACGGCGCGCTCTTTCCCGCTGAAGGGGCTGTAGTCGCCCTCGCTGATGGCGGTTATATCAGCCTCCGTGATGCCCACCGATTGACCAACCGGCGTGTTGTGCGCCAGTCAGTAGGCGCAGTTGTTGAGCCTGCTAGTGTTGATGATGGCGAGCTCTTTCGTCTTCGTGTCCAGGGCCGAACCAAGCCCCTGGCGCAGGAGTGATGAGGTGAGCGGCAGCATGAATTTGGTGATGAACGGCTGGTTCGCCATCACGCGCCAGGCGTTGGGGATTCGGTTCAGCAGGACGCTCGCGTGGTCGAAGAGGTGGTTCACGACGGGGTCGTCGGCGCCTGATTCGAGCAGGGGTACGCGGGACACGGGATCACTCCTTTCGGAATTCGGGCTCCAAGAGAATGAGCCATTCTCCGATGAAACGCGGATTTTTGGAACCAAGGCGGGCTTCGAACCCCGGCATACGCCGCGATGCCGTTCTTTGGCGCCAGTTGTGTCGGGAGGAGGTTTGTTGAACAATAGAATCCGAGAGCGCCTTTTGATTTTCTCTGATACGCCGCGCTCAAGGAGTGAGAGATGTCCGATACGCTTATCGAGAGAAACCCGGAAATCCTCGGCGGGACGCCCGTATTCGCAGGCACCAGGGTTCCCGTGCGCACCCTGATGGAGCATCTCGAAGCGGGCGACAGGCTCGACGATTTTCTGGAAGATTTCCCGACGGTGTCGCGAGAGCAGGCGCTCGAAGCGCTCGAACGCGCGAAGGGGATGCTCACCAGCGGTGCCGATGAAACTGCTGCTTGACGAGTCGGTTCCCAGACGGCTCGGTTCGTTATTCCCCGATTCATTTGAAGTGCACACCGTACAGCAGATGGGCTGGGCGGGCAGCAAGAACGGCGATTTGCTGCGCATGGCGAATGACTATGGATTCGACGCCTTCCTCACGGTTGATCAGGGCATCGAATACCAGCAGAACCTCACCGGTCTGGCGCTTCCCGTCATCATCATGATCGCTCCGCGGAACCGCTTGCAGGAATTGCAGCCTCTCGTCCCTGAAGTAATCGCCGTCTTGTCCGGAGACCTTCAAAGTCGCATTTACCGCGTTCCGGCTTGAGTCAAGCCCCGGCTTGCGGCTCGCCGGTTCGGGTGGGAAGATGCGCCGGTTTTGAATTGACACTCTGAATCAAGGTGAAGTTCATGAACGTAACGAACGATGCGAGAAAGCCCATCGGCCTCGCGGTGGTGGGATGCGGGAAGATCGGGCGCATCCGCGCGGAATTCGCGCGCCAGAACGCGGCGGTCGAGTGGATGGGGCTGTGCGACATCGACGAGAAGGTGGGCCGAAAGCTCGCGGAAGACGTATCCGCCGATTTTTTCACGACCAACTACCGCGAACTCCTGAAGCGCGATGAGGTGAACGCCACCGTTCTGGCCACCTACGCGAATGAGCGGCTGGAGCCCATCCTCATCGGCGTCGAGCGCGGCCACCGGATGTTGATCGAAAAACCCCTGGCGGTGGATGCCGATGTTTCCGAAAAGCTGGCGCACGCGGTCGACGATGCGGGCGCAGACGCCGTTCTGGGCTATACGCAGCGCTTCCGCCGACGCTTTCTGGTGGCGAAGGAGAAGATTCGCTCGGGCGAGTTGGGGGAGGTCTCCTCCGTGACGGGCCGCGCCTTCCTGAACCGCATGAACCCGGTGGCGAACTCCACCAAGACGGAATTTCCCACGAAATTCACCCCCATGGTCATCTCCGGCACCCACAGCGTGGATCTGTGCTCCTGGCTGCTGGAGGGGCGCAGACCCGTCGAGGTATACGCGCGCTCGGTGGACAAGGCGATGGCGCCCTACCTTACGAAGGATTCCACATTCGCCATCGTCACCTACGAGGACGGGACGATATGGAGCATGAACGTGAGCTGGGCGCTGCCGAGCGTCTGGCCGGCGGAGGTCTATTCGCTCGAGTTGGGAATCGTGGGGACGGGGGGCGTGCTCACGATAGACGACACGCACCGCGACATCGTCTTCGCCACGGCGGAGCCGCACGAATCAGCACGCCTGAAGCAGGAGCGCAACGTGAGTTTTCTGACCAGCTACCCGCCGGGGGATCTGGTCTTCGAACAGCTCTGGGGCCCCATGCGCGAGGAGACGCGCTCGTGGTTCGACAGGATCTACCTGGACGTTCCCACGCCGCACACCACGGCGCGCGAAGCGCACGAGAACCTGATGCTGTGCCTGGCGATGGACCATTCGGCCAAAACCGGGCGGGCGGTTTCGCTTCCGGTCAAGCCTGAGGATTTCGAATAAGTGAAGCCTCGCTCTTTGCGGATGCGTCTGCTTTAAGCGGCGCCTGGTGAGGCTCCAGCGCTTTTTTATGCGTCTTGATTGCTAACGGGAGAGGATGATGGCGGTTTCGGGAGGCGAGAGAAATCCGATTGGACTGGCCGTGGTCGGCTGCGGGCGGGTGGGCCGCATTCGCGCGCGCTGCGCCAGGGAGTATCCGGGCACGGAATGGCTCGGGTTGTGCGACATCGACGAGAAGAAAGGCCGGGCCATGGCCGGGGAATTCGACGCCGATTTTTTCACGACCGATTTCGCCGAACTCATCAAGCGGCCCGAGGTGAACGCCGTCATCATCGCCACGGACGAGGAGTGGCACGCGAAGCCGCTCTGGGAGGCGATAGCGCAGGGCCACCGGATTCTGGTGGAAAAGCCGCTCGCCACGAGCGTGGCGGAATCGGCCAGGATCGTGGAGGCCGCCGAGGCGGCAGGCGTGGAGTTGCTCGTTGGCTACACCCAACGGTTCAGAAGGCGCTGGCTCACGGCGCGCGAGCATGTGCAGTCAGGCGTTTTGGGCGAAATCACCTCGGCCACGACGCGCGCACTGCTCAACCGCCAGGTCGGCATCACGCGGCTGTCGAAAAACGAGGATCGCTCCATGCTGACGCCCATGGTGATATCCGGCACCCATGCGCTGGACGTCATGCTGTTCGTGATGGGGCCGGAGAAGAAGCCCGTGGAGGTCGTCTCGCGCTCGATATCACGCGTGATGACGGGCATCGGCACGCAGGACGCCACCTTCAGCATCTTCACCTTCGATGACGACACCATCTGGAGCATGGAGTGCAACTGGGGGATGCCCACCATCTGGCCCGCATCGACCTACGGCGTCACCATCAGCGTGGTAGGGACGGAGGGCGCGCTCACCATCGACGACACCCATGCCGATTTCATCATGGCGTCCGAGAACCCGCTCGCCTCCCACCGCGGCGAGGAGCGCCACGTGCACCTGCTTGAAAGCTACCCGGCGGGCGATATGTCCAAAGGCCAGTTCTGGGGCCCCATGCGCGATGAGTCCATCGCCTGGCTCTCGCACCTCTACACGAGCGTCGAGATGCCCCACGCCACGGGGGCCGAGGGGCACAGAAACCTCATGCTCTGCATGGCGTGCGACCTGTCCGCCAAGCGAAAGGAAGTCGTGAAGCTGCCGGTCGACGCCGAAGAACTCGAAGCGGGCTTAAGGGCGAGTCGTTGAAAACTCCCGATTCCGTGATTCCACGTATGGAGCTGACTAGGGAGGGATGAAACTTTACACCTCCCTTGCAGAGTGACAAACAACCACTCCCCCCTTGAGGGGGAGTCGATGAGTTGAGGGCGTAAGCCCGAAAGCGAATCGGTGGGGGGTATAATTCGGAATGGCAATAAAACGCGTTTTACCCCCCACCGAATCGGCCTTCGCCCAAGGGCTCGGCCTCTTCGACTCCCCCTCAAGGGGGGAGTGAACTTCAAAGGCGTTTGTGCAACCTAAATTCGCTTACCGGGGCTTTTCAATAACCCTCTAAGGGGGGAGTGATGTCTCCTCCCTCCTCGGTCGGGTTTGACCCCGAAGAACTTCACACAGGGTTAAAAGCGAGAAGCTAGTCCATCGTCGCCGTCGGCGGGGGCCAGCCCTCCGATTTGTTCTTGAACGAGAGGTAGATGAATTCGGAATCGCCATCGTTCTTGAACTCGTGCTCGGTACCCTCGGGGATGTGGATGATGTCGCCTGCCGTGACGGTTTTCTCCTCATCGCCAACCCGGAACCAGGCGGTGCCTTCTACTACGTTGATGAGTTGCTCGCAGTCGTGCGTGTGCGGGCGGGCCAGCTTGCCGGGCTGGCTCACCGAGCGGTTGAGCGTAACGTGCTCGCCGATGATGATGCTGCCTTCGGAATCGGACGGCCTCGCCAGGTTTTTTCGCTTCATCTCGTCCCACCGGTAAAATGGCATGTTCCTGCTCCTTTCAGGTAAAAAAAGCAAAGGCCGCTCCGAAGAGTGGCCCTTGAGCCGACAGCACGCTGTCGGCGGGTATATTGTTCCCATGCTAACACCAGATCGGCGCACACGCAAGCGAAAATGTCTCAGAGCCGAATATCCAATCGACGGCGCAATCAATAAGACAGCTACCGCAAGTGCTTTTCCGGCGAAGAACCCGTAACTTCACTCCAGAGTCGCGAGAACGCTCGCTCGACGCCCTAGATTCATTGACAGCGAAACGCTCCCGTCTGTAAGATTCACGCCCAAGCATACAGAAAAGAGCGCTCCTTGAGAACGCAGAGGAAAGGTATGTTCTCACATGAGCGTCTCTTGATGAGTGGGTTTTTTTGAGGTACTTCGTCGAAGTTTTTCATCACTTCATCAGGGAGAGTAAAAATGAAGAGAATCGTCATGATGTTCGGAATTCTGGCCCTGACCCTGCCGTTTCTGACGGTGGGCGACGCCTACGCCGCGCCCGCGAAATACGACCTCGCGGTCGGCAGCCTGGGCGGCACGATGGGCAGGCTGGGCGCGGGCCTCAGCGAAATCGTCAACAGGAAACAGAAAAAGATCATCCTCAACGTGACGCCCGGCGGCGGGCGGGCGAACCCGGCGCGCGTGGGTGGCGGAGGCGCTGATTTCGGCTATTCGTTCTCGAACTTCGCCGGCGCCGCCATGGCCGGAAAGATTCCCTACAAGAAGGCGTACAAGCACCTCCGGGGCATGGCCGCTTTCTGGGATTCTTGCTACCACCAGTACGCCGCCAAGGAACTCTATGACGCCGGCATCAAGACCTGGGGCGACATCATCAAGTCGAAAAAGCCGATGAAACTGGCCCCGGCCAAGAAGGGAACCAGCACGGAGTACATCGCGAGCATGATCGTCAAGCATTACGGGACGAGCTACAAGGAGCTCACCAAGCGCGGCTACAAGCTCACCTTCCCGGGTGCGGGCGGCATGTCGCGCGCGATCAGGGCGCGCCAGATCGATTTCTACTTCCACAACTCGGGCGACCCCAACGGCGCCGGCATCCAGGCGGCTCTGGGCCGGAACCTCGTGTTCCTGGACATGGCGGACGACGTGAAGAAGCTGCTGGCGAGCCACGGCTTCACGCCCTGCCAGATTCCGGGCGGCATGTACAAGGGAAATCCCAAGCCCAAGGACTCGATGGGGCTTTCGGGCGTCCTGTTCACCACGACCAAGATGAGCGCCGACGTGGTCTATTCGATCCTCAAGATAGCGAAAGACGAGCAGAAATATCTCGGGGGCGTTCACAAGATCTACAAGAGGTGGGACCCCAAGAAGGCGGGCAAGAACGTCGGGATACCCCTGCATGAGGGCGCCAAGCGCTTCTACAAGGAAATCGGGGGCATGATGTAACCATCCCGGGGAAGAGGCGAGAGCGTGAGCGATAACAAGGGAAGGACTCCTCTGGACTGGCTCGTCCTGGCGATAGCGGTCGGGATGTCCGTCTATCACATCCAGATAGCCTACACGGGAGGGTATGAGCCGCTGTACCAGAGGGCGCTCTCGTATCTTTTCGGGATGTCCCTGATATTCATCATCTACAGGAAACCCGCAGGAGGCGGGTGGCGCGCCGTCGTGACGGCCGCCGTCTGCCTCCTGGCGGTCGCCTCCATCGCGTACCCGGTGCTTTACACCGACTATTTTCTGGATCGCCTCTATTACGTCGACCCGCTCGAACCCATCGATATGTTCCTGGGCACTGCGGTCCTGTTGCTCACCTGGGAGGCGGCGCGAAGGACCATCAACCTCGCCCTTCCTCTGATATCGCTCTTCTTCATCGTATATTCGTATTTCGGCCCCTGGTTCCCAGGGTATCTGGCGCACAAGGGGGCCACCTATATGCTCATCGTCGATCACCAGTACTTCACCTATGACGGCCTGTGGACGGCGCCGATGAGCGTCTTTTCGGTCTACATCTTCCTGTTCATCCTCTTCGGCGCGTTTCTCGACCGCATGGGGGCCGCGGATTTCTACGTGAAGCTCTCCGTGTCGATCGCGGGCAGGCTGCGCGGCGGGCCGGCGAAGGCGGCTGTTTTCGCCAGCGCCATGACGGGCACCATCATGGGCAGCGCGAACGCGAACGTGGTCACCACGGGTTCGTTCACCATCCCGATGATGAAGCGCACCGGCTTCAAGCCCGAGACGGCGGCGGCCATCGAGACGGCGGCCTCCACGGGAGGGCAGATCATGCCGCCCGTCATGGGGGCGTCGGCGTTCCTGATCGTGGAGTTCACAGGCATATCGTATTGGGAGATCGTGAAGGTATCGGTACTGCCCGCCATTTTGTATTTCTTCTCCGTCTACGCGACCGTGCATCTGGAGGCGAGGAAAGGCGGACTGGTGGGCATGCCCAAAGAATTGATACCCCCCCTGGGACCCATCATGAAGGACGGATGGTTCTACCTCCTGCCCCCCATCGTGATCCTGGGGATTCTCATGACAGGCAGAACCGTGCCTTTGGCGGGTCTGGCCGGCATTGCCTCCGTCGTGATCCTGGCGGGGCTCAAGGGCGCTTTGGTGTTGTTGGAAAAAGCCAGGAGGGAGGGGACGAGTTTATCGGAAGTGGTGGGCGAGGTCTGCCGCGGTCTTTGGAACATCGTCCTGGCGCTCGAGAAGGGCGCGATCCAGTCGCTGCCCATCTGCGCGGCGGTGGGGGCGGTGGGCATCATCATGGGAGCGTTGTTCCAGACCGGCCTGGGCCTCAAGTTCTCCTCCCTGGTCACGAACATGGCGAACGACAGCCTGTTCCTGGGCATCCTCCTGGTGGGAATCGCATCTTTCGTGCTCGGTATGGGCCTGCCGACGAGCGCGGCCTACATCGTCTTGTCCGTCATGGCCGTGCCCGCGCTGCTGGAACTCGGCGAGCCGTTCAAGCTCTCTCTGCTCGGCGCGCATCTCATCGTGTTCTGGTACAGCCTGGACAGTTGCTTCACGCCCCCTGTATGCGTGCCCGCCTATACGGCGGCGGGCATCGCGGACGCCAACCCGGCGAAGGCCGCTTGGGCGTCTTTCCGCACGGCGAAGGGCATGTACATCGTGCCCTTGATGTTCGCTTTCACACCGATTCTGCTGATCCGCCAGCCCTGGCTCTCGCTGGAGACGTTCGCCGCGGGGCTTCTCGGCTTCCAGGCGATGGCCGCCGCCATGGTCGGGTTCATGTATTTCCACTTCTCGACCCCGATGCGCGGGTTTTTGTTCCTGGCGGCGGGGCTGTTGTTCTGGCCGGGCTACCTGAACCACCTGGCGGGCGCGATCATGCTGGGCGCGGTGTTCATCCTGCAGAGAAGACGCCTCGCCGAGGAGGGAGAGCCCGCGCCCGCCCCCGTGGCCGGAGGCGCCGCTTCCGCATAGGGGATTGGGCAGCTTCAGGGGCCGCTTGATTCGTGTAAGGGTGTTTGGAACATTGCTCACCATCTGATTTCACTTCCGCTCGCGCGGGGGCAGTCTCTTTCATCCGCCGGTCGGGCGGACGCTCCACCATTCCAGGCATACCGCAGGGAGGGTTTTCTCATGGAAGAAAAAGCGATCGACCGGATCGACGAATCCCGGGGGCCGCACTACGAACCCTACGGCTGGCACCACTGGCCCGAGCACCCCTGGATGTCCTATCAGTTCAGGCGCGCCCTGGGCGAAACCCAGGAGGGCGGCGGGTCCATCAGCGAGTGCTTCCTGGCGGCGAGCCGCATGAAGCCCGGCGACAACGAAAGCTGGCACGTCGAGTGGACGCGCGTGGGCGACAGCAACCGCGCTCGAGGCGATGCGGCCGCTGAGGCGGGGCGCGTCCAGACGGCGCGCAACTGCTGGCTGCGCGCGGCGGACTACTACCGGAGCGCTGAGTTCTGGCTCGCGTCTGACGATCCGCGCAGGCTGGAGACCTTCGAGAAGGTGGAGGCGTGCTCGAAGGCGTTTCTGAGCCACCTGACCCCTCCGGGCGAGGTGGTGCGGGTCCCTTACGAGAACGGTGCGCATCTTGACGCCTATTTCGTTCCCGCGCCCTTCCGCGTGGAGAGGCAGCCCACTGTCATCTGCTTCGGCGGTCTGGACGCCTACAAGGATGAGATGTGGTTCATGGCGGGGCGGGGGTTCCTGCAGCGCGGCATATCGACCCTCATGATCGACGGCCCCGGCCAGGGCGGCACGCTGAGAAGAGGAGGTATCACGGCCCGCCACGACTACGAGGTTCCCGCGGGCCGGTGCATCGATTATCTGGAGGCGAGGGGAGACGTGGACGCCACGCGTATCGCCGTCTGCGGCGGGGGAATCGGGGGCCATTTCGCAGCGCGCGCGGCGTGTTACGAGCACAGGCTCGCCGCCGCGCTCTCCCATACCGCCGGGTGGAGCCTGCATGATACATGGCGCGACGCGGGCGAGGATCACCGCTTGGCCGATTCCATCAAGTGGGTATTCGGCGCCGCGAGCATGAAAGAAGCCGTCGAGAAGCTCGCGCCTTACACCTTGGAAGGCCACATCGGGCGCATGAAGTGTCCCTATCTCATCGTCCACGGGGGCTACGACGTGCTCGGCGTGGCCCAGGCGCGGAGGGTGCACGAGGCCGCACAGGTGGCCGGGGTGGACGTGACGCTAAGGCTCGTCGATCAAGAGGAGACTGGCGCCGACCACTGCCAGCACGACAACCCCACCATCGGCCAGGAGATACTCGCCGACTGGCTGGCCGAGGTGTTCGAAATCGACGAGCGCGATCTGATGTCGAAGACCATTGCGCCGATTCTTTGAGGAGGTTCATGTGAGCATCACGCTGCTCGAGAATTTCAGGGCTGTTTTCTACACGCCGTTCTACGCCGCCTTTTCGCTTGGGGCTTATGAGGAGGCGGGCGTCGACGTTCGTCTGGAGACCTCGCCCGATCCCGCCCGTAACGCGGAACTGCTCATGTCCGGCGACGCCCAGGTGAGCTGGGGCGGCCCCATGCGCGTCCTGGTGGCGTATGACAAGAACCCGGACTGCGGCCTCAAGGTGTTCTGCGAGGTCGTCTGCCGCGACCCGTTTTTCCTCATCGGGCGCGAGCCGAAACCGGCGTTCCGGATGGGCGATCTGATAGGTCCTAAAGTCGCTACGGTGAGCGAGGTGCCCACCCCCTGGATGTGCCTGCAGCACGACCTGCGCCTGGCGGGACTGGACCCGGGAGACCTGGACAGGGTCTCCGAACAGACGATGGGCGAGAACGCGGACGCCCTGCGCGCGGGCGAGGTGGACGTGATCCAGGTATTTCAGCCCTTTGCCGAGGAGTTGATTCGAGAGGGCGCGGGCCACGCATGGTATCAGGCGGCGGAGCGGGGACTCACGACCTATACGGCGTTCTACGCGCCGGCCTCATTCCTGCAGGAGAACCCCGAAGCCGCTCTCGGCATGACGCGCGCCATGGCGAGGGCCGAGCGCTGGCTCGCCGAGAACGACGCGGAGGCGATCGCCGGCCTCGTCAAGCCCTGGTTCGAGGATATGGATTTCGATCTCCTGACCCAGGCCATTGCGCGCTACAAGAGCCTCGGCCTCTGGAACCGGAACCCCCGCCTCGCGCAGGAGAGCTTCGAGTGGCTCCGGGCCGCGTGCCTGAGCGGCGGGCTGATCACCACCGGCGTCTCGTATGACGCGGCCGTGGACATGCGCTTCGTGGACGAGGCGATGGGGTAGGGGGGGTTGGTTTTCAAGCCGAAAGGGACGTCCTCTCTACCCCTTAAAAGGGGGGGGTCAACAACCCCCGTAGGGACAGGTCGTGACCTGTCCCTACCAAGACATGAAATTCCTCCTGCATTGATTGGAAAATACAGCCCCTCCTTCCTCGGTCGCGTCGAACCCTCATTCATCAATCGGGTTCGACTCTTTGCGCTCCCCGGAGAACATCTGGCAAGATGGCGGGGACTCTTGCTCCTTACATGTGAGGAGGCTCCATCATGGCGTTTCGCCACACCACCCCCGAAGGACGCGAATATATCTCCCACAGGCCGCAGGTGAGCGCGCGCGAGGCGATGGTCGCATCCGGCCATCACTACGCGAGCCAGGCGGGCCTGAGAATCCTGGAGAAGGGCGGAAACGCAATAGACGCAGGCGTCGCGGCGGGGATCTGCCTGAGTGTCCTTCA
Source organism: Nitrospinota bacterium (assembly GCA_026706735.1). Classification (GTDB taxonomy): domain Bacteria; phylum UBA8248; class UBA8248; order UBA8248; family UBA8248; genus Bin107. Next base: position 26,079 of record JAPOYD010000055.1, read on the forward strand.
CTCCGACATGGTTTCGTTCCTGGGCGTAGCGCCCACGATCATCTATCTGGCGAAAGAGCGTCGCGTCCTCACCATCAGCGGCCTGGGGCGCTGGCCCAAGGCGGCCTCGGTCGAGTGGTTCGAGAAGAACTGCGGCGGCGAAATTCCCCCGGGCGTGCGCCGCGCCGTCACGCCCGCTGCGATCGACGCCTGGCTCACGGCGCTCGAGCGCTACGGCACGATGACCTTCGCCGATGTCGCTCAGGACGCCATCTCACTGGCCGAGGACGGCTTCGCCATGCACCATTTCATGTACGAGCACATCAAATCGGCGGAAGCGGACTACTACCGCTGGGAATCGACCAGGCCCGTCTATTTTCCGGGTGGTGACCTCATCCCCGTAGGAGAGCGAGTGCGGATGCCCGATCTGGCCGAAACCATGCGGCGCATGGTGCGCGCGGAGCAAAGAGCGGGCGGCGGACGCGCCGGTGGCGTGCGCGCGGCGCGCGATGAGGTCTATACCGGGGAGACGGCCCGCCTGATGGTCGATTTCATTCAGCAACAAGGCGGGCTGATGACGATGGAGGACCTGGCCGATTTCCATGTCCTGGAAGAAGAGCCAGTGATGACGGAATTTCTGGAGCATGAGGTCTATGCCTGCGGCCCCTGGTGCCAGGGCCCGACGCTGCTGGAGGCGATGAATATTCTCTCGAATTTCGACCTCCTGGCTCTCGGCCATAATTCTCCCGGCTATCTCCACGCCCTCATGTCCGCGCTCAACCTCGCCTTCGCGGACAGGGAGGCCTTCATCGGAGACCCTGAGTTCGTGGACGTGCCCATAGACGGCCTTCTCTCCAAAGAATACGCCGCAAAGCAGGCGGAGCGGGTCGACATGGACAAGGCATTCGCCGACATGCCCGAACCCGGGGACCCCTGGGCGCACCAGGGGGGCGCGCATCCCTGGCGTTACGACGGCGCGCACCGGGTTCCCCAGGAGGCCGCGCCCGAATACCAGCACGACACCTCCTACTGCACGGCGGTGGATTCGGAGGGAAACGCCTTCTCCTGCACGCCATCGGACCCGGCGAACGCGATGCCCTTCGTCCCCGGCGTGGGGGCGACCGTCTCGGGGCGCGGCTCCCAGAGCTGGCTCGACCCGGCGCACCCGAGCTGCCTGGCGCCCTGGAAGCGCCCGAGGCTCACGCCGAACCCGGCCCTCACGCTCACCGACGGCGCGTTCTACATGACGCTGGGCACCCCGGGCGGCGACGTCCAGCCCCAGGCCATGCTGCAGGTGTTCCTGAACCACGTCTTGTTCGATATGTTGCCGCAGATGGCGATCGAAGCCCCTCGGGCGGCCACCGCCAATTTCCCCAACTCCTTCTGGCCCCATGCCTACGAACCCGGGAGTGCTCGGGCGGAGGCGCGTCTTCTGAATGACGCAGGCTCCGCGCTCTCCCAAATGGGCTACAGGATGGGCTCGTGGCCCGATTTCAGCTGGCCGCCCGGCAGCGTCTGCGCGATCGTGAAAGACCCCGGGACGGGCTTCCTGCTCGCCGGGGCCGACCCGAGACGCGAATCCTACGCAGCGGGGTGGTAGAGAGGGGTGACTCTCCAAGATAAGAGGCGTTTTCTTGTTTACCTTCTTGGGCCGTGTTATGAATTGTCCTTGGAGGACCCGTTAACGGGAGGGAGACTCCAATGGAAGTGAAAGAAGCCGTGAAAACGGCGAAAGAATACATTATCGATCTCTTCGGTGATGAGACAATCACGGGTGTCGGCTTGGAAGAAGTTGATCTCGACATGGAGTCAAACGACTGGAAGATAACCATCGGTTTTTATCGTCCATTATCTCAGCGGGGCACCTTGACCACCGTGTTCGGTAAAGAGCACGAAGCACGCTCCTACAAGGTCGTAAGCATCAACAAGCAAAACGGTCGTGTGTCATCGGTCACGGATCGCGTCCTGCCCGCCGTTACCGAATGATTCGATGCCCCCGACCGGGTATTTCATTGACGCGAACCTTCTCGTCTTGCTGATCGTGGGCCGAGTGGGCGAGGAGTTCATCGCCAAACATGGTCGTCTGCAACAATTCGTAGTCGAAGATTACCGGATTCTGCGCAACCTGCTGGACATCGTCGACCGGGTGTTCGTCACCCCGAACACGCTCACAGAAACGTCCAATCTGCTCGCCCAACACGGAGAACCCGAGCGATCCCGCTTTTTCGATCAACTACGGTTCACCATTGAAGAAAGCAGGGAAATACACGTTGTCAGCGAGGTCGCTTCTCAGAACAGAGAATTCAAGCGGCTTGGGCTAACCGACGCCGCGCTCTTGGAAGTCGCCACCGTGGAGACGCCGCTTCTTACCGTGGATCTCGACCTTTACCGAGCGGCCTTGTCGAAAGGCCGGGATACGGCGGTGAACTTCACGCATCTTCAAAACCTTTAAGCGGATAACCACTTTTTCTTGTTCTTCCATGACGACTGAATTTCGAAGTGTATATAGCTGCCGCGCCGCGCACTCGCTTGCTTCACCGCCCTCCCGCGCGGAGAATGCGGACGTGAAACGGAGGAGGCGAGCATGACTTCGCAAGAGGCCGAGCGCACAGAACCCGCCGAGGAATCCGCGCAGGGCGATTTTCTGCTCTATGACGGCGAGTGTCCGTTCTGCCGCTTCTACGCGCGAAAATCCGGGTTCAAGACGCCGGGTGGAGAACCTCTGACGCTCATCGACGCGAACCGCGCGCCCGAGCTCATCGGGGAGCTTCGAAAGGAAGGGTGCGGGGTCGAGGAGGGGATGGTGCTCGTCGTCGATGGCCGCCGCTACCAGGGCGCCGAGGCGATGACGGCGCTCGAAGCGATGACGAGCTGGACCGGCTGGTTCGGGGGGGTCTCCAAATGGTTCGCGTCGAATCCCGCCCGCGCCCGCGCGTTCTACCCGTGGTTCCAAAGATTGCGCCGCGCGGCGCTTTGGGTGAAGAGGAGGAGGGGGCTCGACCGGGAAGGGAGCGATTGATCGGGCTGAGGAGCAAGGGTTTGATGGGTTGGTTCGTCATTCCGGCGGATGCCGGAATCCAGCGACTTTGCCTATATCTTTTTATCTTGGTTTTTATGACTACTCTGGTTTCTCTTGATCGTTCTGGGATGTTGATATCCCCATCAGCTCTGGATTCCGGCTTTCGCCGGAATGACGGCATTTTGGTTTTTCTCGACTAGTGAGAGAGAGATTGTGAGGTGAGGGCGATTGCCCGCCCGGTCAGGAAACGCCCCATGTGGGCGGACTTGTATGTCCTGTATTGACGCCCATCAATATGCGAGCGTTATCTGGTACCGCCCGTGATTTCCCGGTTCCCGAAATTTCCCGGATGGTTTATTCTTGGCGGGACCCGTAGCGATGATCTCCGTTATGGCCTCGTTTCCCCCGCCCGGCACAGCGCAGCCACATGAGAACACCCACAATCGCCCGGCGTTTCGCGAAATTCGCCTGCGGCCTGGAGCGCTTGGATCCCGAGGTCCGGACGGCTGCGGACAGGGCCATTCTCGACACCCTGGGCGTCATGCTCGCGGGGGGCGCGCATCCATCGGTTCGCGCCTTGGCCCAGGCGGCGGCGCGCGGGGAGGGGCGGGCGACGCTGGCGACCGGCGGGAGGGCGGACGCGGAGGCCGCGGCCCTCGTCAACGGCATGGCGGCGCACGTCTGGGACTTCGACGATACGTCTTATACAGGGATCATGCACGGCTCGGCGGTGGTGCTGCCCGCCGCCTTGGGTCTCGCGCAGGAACTCGGCTCCGGCGCCGACGCGCTTCGCCGCGCCTTCGTCGCGGGTTCGGAGGTCGCGTACGCCTTGGCCGATCTCTGCACGCATGCGCACTATTTCGGCGGCTGGTGGAGTACGATCACTTTGGGCCTCGCGGGCGCGACCGCCGCCGCAGGAAATCTCTTGGAACTCGATGAGGACGCGATGACGAGCGCGCTCGGCCTGGCCGCGGCCGCCGCAGGCGGCGGAAAGGTCGTGCTCGGCACGGACGCCAAGCCGCTGCTCGTCGGCGAGACCGCGCGCCGGGCGGTTACGTTCGCCCGGGCGGCAGGGGCCGAGATGACCGGACCGGAAGACGCGTTCGAGAACAGCAATGGCTACCTGAAGCTGCTGAACCGCGGCGAAGCCCGCGAAGCCGAACTCGAAAGCATCGGCCGGCGCTGGCGCCTGTGCGACCCGGGCCTGTTGTTCAAGACCAGCCCGGTCTGCTCGGCGGCGCTCGCGGCCATCGAGCAGATGAACGCGCTCATGGCCGAACTCGGCGCGAGTGCGGATGAGGTCGCGGGGGTTCATGCCGAGGTGCCGCAGCTTGTTTACGAGAGTCTCGTCTTCCCGAATCCGGCCACGCCGCAGGAGATGCAGTTCAGCCTGCCCTACGCCCTGGCCTGCGCCGCGCTTCACGGCCGGGTCCGCTTCGAAGACTTGGCGCACAGCATTGTCACCCCCGAGAAGGCCGCCCTCATGGCGCGGGTGAGCGTGAAGCGCGCGCCGGATCTTTCCACCGACGAGATGCGCGCGAAATACCCCGAAAGCATCCGCCTCACGCTGACCTTGATCAACGGCCGCTCCGCCACAGGCTTCTGCGGCGCGGCCCGCGGGATGCCGGAAAGACCGCTGAGCGATGAGGAGCTTCTGGATAAATTCCGTGCGGCGGGCGCGTACGCCGGCCTTTCATTGCCTCGGGTGGATATCGCGGACTTCGATCCGATCAAGGTTTTCGAGGATGCGGTGGGGGTCAAACGCGATTGATGAATGAGTGTTTGACGCGATTGATGAGGGGCTGTTGAAAAAGCACTCCTCGCTCGGAATTGACCACCGTCGCCATTCCGGCGCATGCCGGAATCCAGAGCAGACGGGGATACCGAATCGCAGGACGGCAAGAGAAACGATAAAGCGAAAAGATAAATCCAAAACAAAGTCCCTGGATTCCGGCATGCGCCGGAATGACGATCAAAACCCCATCCACCCGTAGGGGCCTTGGACAGGTCACGACCTGTCCCTACCTGGAAACCCAACCCCCCCTACCCCCCCTTGACAGGGGGGTATAAAAAGGCGATGCCCTCCGACGAGAGAGCAATCCACTCCCCCCTTGAGGGGGAGGCGATGCGGCCGAGTCGGTGGCACGAAGGCGGATC